>CALMJO010000558.1 GCA_937864375.1 uncultured Spirochaetota bacterium | reverse complement strand
GACGAAGCAGGCGGAGAGCTGGCCCAGGGGCCTGCCGGCGTTCATGAGCGTGGGGCTGTTGGGAATGAATTCGAGCCTCGCCATCATTTCATAGAAGGTGCCCGCCGTGCGGTTTACCTCGGCCTCAGTTTTCCCGAAGGCGGAGTCGGCGGAGGCGATGTATTTCGCGATGCGCTCGAACATCCCTCGGGGGGTCTCCACGGTCTTCCCGTCCTCGTCCTTGGCGAGGTAGCGTTTCTGGAGCACGGTGAGCGCGTTGGGCGAGAGCTGCGGCTCAAGCTTCGAACTGACGACGATCTCCTTCCACCGTGCGGCGGCCCCTTCTTTGAGATTAGACACGTGTTTCCTCCCCCATCGTTCTGGATTTACTGATACAGTCTTGAGACAAAAAAATGGCATTCAACGATGCCATTTCGAGCGGGCCCCGCTGAGCGCGCGTTAACCGGCCGTGACCAGCCTGTGGAACTCCTGGAACAGGTAGCGCGAGTCGTGCGGCCCGGGGCTCGATTCCGGGTGGTACTGCACGCAGAACAGGGGAAGCTTTTTGTGGCGCAGCCCCTCGACGGTGTTGTCGTTCAGGTTCACGTGCGTGACCTCTATGTCCGGTATGTTTTTCATCGAGTCGTAATCGACGGCGAAGCCGTGGTTCTGCGAGGTGATCTCCACCTGCCCGGTTCCCATGTTCTTCACCGGCTGGTTCGCGCCGCGGTGGCCGAACTTGAGCTTGTAGGTCCTGCCTCCCAGCCCCAGCCCCATGATCTGGTGGCCAAGGCATATCCCGAAACAGGGAAGCTTCGCCTTGATGATGTCCTTCACGAGCCCCTTGGCATAGGGGACTGCGTCCGGGTCCCCGGGGCCGTTGGAAAGAAAGATGCCCTTTGCACCGCCCTTGAGCGCCTCTTTGAGCGGCGTGTTCGCCGGGTAGACCGTGATGTTGAAACCGCTCGCCTTGAGAAGGCGCAGTATGTTGGTCTTCACGCCAAAGTCGTACACGGCGATGTCCGGGTTGGACGGATTGCGCTCGCCATACGCGTAGGGCGCGGTACAGGCAACCTCGGTGGCGAGGTCGAGCCCCTCCATGCTGGGGTGCGCCTTGAGCCTCTCGAGGGCGCCGTCTTTCCGGAAGAAGATGCCCCCGCGCAGCGCGCCCTTGTCGCGGATGTGGCGCGTGAGGCGCCTCGTGTCGATCCCCTCTATGCCGGCGATGTCGCCGCGCTGCAGGTATTCTTCGAGCGACATGGTCGCGCGGAAGTTCGAGTACTTCTTGCTGTATTCGCGGACCACGAAGCCCGCGACGAAGATCTTCCTGGATTCCACGTCGTCGGCGTTCACGCCGTAGTTGCCGATCATGGGGTAGGTCATCGCCACGATCTGACCGTGGTAGCTCGGGTCGGTAAGCACCTCCTGGTAGCCGCTCATGGAGGTGTTGAAGACCACCTCGCCCAGCGATTCGCGCTCGCTCCCGAATATGCGGCCGGAGAATTCCGTGCCGTCTTCCAGTATTAAAAAGGCATCTCGTGCCATTGTGTACCTCGTGATAACTCTCCCGGCTTCCGGGATTTACTGCACGTACGACAGGCGCCGTCCCTTGTCAAACATTTTCCCCGCGGACGGGACCTCAGCGCGAGGGGAAATATCCGTAGTCGAGCCTGGCGTGCTCTCCCAGGAAATATACCTCGAGCGTGTACTTCTTCCGTTCGAAATTCCAGGTCATGATGGGCTTTTCCACGGTACGCGTGTCGTCGGGACTGCCATAGCGCTTCTGGAGGTCCTTGAGCAGGGCGTCGTACTCGTCGCCGGTCATGCCGTGAATGTACACCTGGATATGGCTGAGGACATCCCTGAAGTTGAATTCCAGCACCACCTCGAAGCGCTTGCCCTGCTTGAACATAGTAATGATCATCGAGGATATCCCGTACCGGGGATCCACGCGCTCCTCGATAGGGTACTGCGCATAGCTCTTCTTGACCACCTCGATCACCTGCGCGCGGGTGAGGCCCGGGACGAATTCCTCGTAGGAGGGGACCGCGGCCCGCAGCGCCGGGGCGCAGAACGCGACAAAAAGAATTACCGATATGCGCAGTACGTTCATAGCCAATATAGATAGAAATCAATTTCCCGTGCATCGTCAATCCTTTTCCCTCGCATATTATACTTTACTTTTAGCGGTGTGCGCCTATGGTCGCACGCATGTACGGATGGACCGGCAGGATTTTGCACGCGGACCTCTCCACCGGCACGGTCGCCGTCGAAGAGCCGCCGCGCGCGTTCTACGAGCGCTGCCTGGGCGGGAAGGCCATGGCGGGACAGGTCCTGCGCGGCTCCATCACCCTCCCGTGGGATGACCCGCGCATGCCCCTCTCGTTTTTCACGGGGCCGCTCACGGCGACCGCCTCCCCCGCGTCGGGCCGCATGGTCGTGATGGCGCGTGCGCCGCTCACCGGCGCGGTGGGCGATTCCTCGGTGGGCGGGACGCTCGGCACGCAGCTCAAGCGCGCGGGCTGGGACGGGCTCTTCGTGACGGGACGCGCTCCGGTTTACGCGGGGATCGAGATCACAGACGGGACCGCCCTGATCGTGCCTGCAGAGCGGTTCAGGGGACAAGAGGTGTCACGTGTCCGGGAAGGCCTGGGGTCCGACTGGTCCACGGCCATAATCGGACCCGCCGCCGAACACGGCGTGCTCTTCGCCTCCATCGTCGTGGACGGGCACTACTGCGCGGGGCGCGGGGGCCTGGGCCTCGTGATGGCGTCCAAAAACTTGAAATACGTCGCCGTGAGCGGAACCGGTGCCGTGGAGGTATACGACCCCGGCGAGCTCGACCGCGCGCGTGAGGAGATTTTCCGCCTCGCGGCCGCGTCGCCCGCCCTCATGGGCGAGCTCGGGATCGGCGCGTTCGGGACGGGGGCGCTCTACGACCTGATGCACAGCCGCCGCATGATGCCCACGAATAATTTCAGCGAGACGCGTTTCGATCAGGCCGGGGAAATGAACGCGTGGCATTACCAAACGCGCTACGGGGCGAAAAAAACCGGGTGCCGGGGCTGCCACGTCCTGTGCAAGAAGACCGGATCGCGGGGCGAGGCCCTCCCGGAATTCGAAACCATGTCGCACTTCAGCGCGCTCGTGGGAAATACCGACATCGACGCCGTCGTCGAGGCGAACCGCGTCTGCAACGAGGCGGGGATGGACACCATATCGGCCGCCTCCACCGTCGCCTGCTTCCGGGAGATCACCGGCGAGGAGGTCACGCCGCGCGGCATGATCGACCTCCTGAACGACATCGCCATGGGACGCGGGGAGGGGCGCGCCCTGGGCAGGGGCTCCTACCGGTACGCGGAATCCATGGGACGCCCGGAAGCATCCATGAGCGTGAAGCGGCTCGAGATGCCGGCCTACGATCCGCGCGGGGCATACGGCATGGCCCTCGCCTACGCGGTCTCCACGCGTGGGGCCTGCCACCTGCGGGCCTATCCCATATCCCACGAGATACTCAGGAAGCCCGTGGCCACCGACCGCTTTGCCTTCGAGGGCAAGGCGCGCATCATCAGGATCGCGGAGGACATGAACGCAGTGATCGACTCGTTGACCGCGTGCAAGTTCCTCTTCTTTGGCGCGGGGCTCGAGGAATACGCGCGGGCGTTTTCCGCGGTGACGGGAATCCCGGCCGGCGCACAAGATCTGATGAAGGCGGGTGAGCGCGCGTACTACCTGGAGCGCGTCATGAACGCCGCCAACGGCTTCACCGCCGCGGACGACGACCTGCCCGCGCGCTTCTTCGAAATGCCGGGGAGCTCCGGGGACGGGATCGAGATTCGCCCGCTCGACCGCGCCCGGTTTTTGAAGGCGCGCGCCGATTACTACGCGGTGCGGGGACTGGACGGCGACGGGATGCCCACGGCGGAAAAATGCGCGGAGCTCGGGATCGCATGAAGGCGCTCCTCGACAGGTATGCCGGGAAGCTCGCGGCGCAGGGGCTCTGCGAGGAGGGTGAGCCGCTCTTCGGGGGGCTGGACGCAACGCTCGAGTGGAACCGCGAGGACCCGTCGCGGGAGGTGCTCGCACGCGTGATCGGGGGCCTCAACATAGCCTGCATCCTGTACGCGCGCCCGGCCGAACCCTACTTCTCGATCATGAACGCGCTGGCCCGGGAGGCGCACGGCCTTCCCTCGCTCGTACCGGGGGACAGCGAGACGCGCACCTTCCTGCACGAGTTTCCCCTCATGCGCGACTTTGGGACAGGCCCGCTCATCGAGACGCTAAAAAGGAGGAGGGTCGCGATCCTGCCGGGGCTCGGCATCGTGAGCATTGGAACGGTGGGGCCGGAGCAGGCATTCGTGTACTACAGCTCGGTGTGCTTTTCGCTCTTCGTGAAGTTCTTTTCCGACTATCTCGAGGCGCGCTTGAAGCGGAAAGAGGAACCGTCCTGGACCCCGCTCGTCGAACAAACCATCGCCGGGTACCGCGATTTCGTTACGAAGCGCGCCGCCGGAAGCGCGCTCATGGAAGGCCCGTTCCAGGAAGCCGGCACGATCGCGCGCGCCATGATCGAGGCCGGAAAGAAGACCGTCGGCTGCCGGCTGGTCGATTCCTTCTTCGGAAATATCTCGTACCTGTCCGGCGACGTCATCTACATCAGCCAGACGGGGAGTTCGCTGGACGGGCTCGCCGGCTGTATCGATCCCTGCCCCCTGGACAATTCGTCCTGCGCGGGGCTCACCGCGTCGAGCGAGTTCACCGCGCACCGGGAGGCATACTCCTGCACGGGCGCGCGCGCGGTGCTTCATAGCCACCCGCGCTTTTCGGTCATCATGTCCATGCTCTGCGAGACGCGCCGCTCGTGCGCGAACGACGGGAACTGCCACACGCGCTGCGGGGAGCGCCGCTTCATACGCGACATTCCCGTCGTTCCCGGGGAGGTGGGAACGGGACGCTACGGCATCTGCACGACCATGCCCTCCGCTCTCAAGGGGACGCGCGGCGCGATCGTGTACGGGCACGGCCTCTTCGTCACGGGCGGCGTGGATTTTCGCGAGGCCTTCGACAGACTGCTTGACATAGAGCTCATGTGCGTGGATGAATACAGCATACGGGCGGGACTATGACGGACGTTTCGGGGGGCCAGTCAGCATGAAGTCGATTCGACGCGCGGCGTGCACGGGGGCGCTCATCGTCCTGGCGGTCGCGTGCGGCTGCTCCCGCACGCCTGGGATCGAGCGCGGATTTTCGCCGGTGGAGACCGCCTACGTCGAGGCGCGCGAGGGGCGCATCGCCGTGGCAAGGGCACTGGGGCTCACCGTGGCGCTCGAGCCGGTGGCGCCCGCCGACTGGGAGAAAATCCTGGAGGCGAAGGCATATGTGAACAAGGAGCACAGGGCGACCATGCGCGTCCCGTCGCTCGTCTTTTTCCAGCTCACGGTGCTGAACGAGCGGGACGCGCCGCTGCCGGTTGCGGCGACGGAAGCCCGGATAAGCTACGGCACCCAGGTGAAGAAGGCCATTCCATGGAAGGACCTTGCCGCGCAGCTCACCTCCCCGGCGTATTCGCTCATCAATTTCGCCGCGCTCGGCGAGCCGCACCGGCTCACGATCCCCAGGTTCGCGATCGCCGACATCGATTACTCCGAGAACCTGGTTGAGCTGAAAAACGCGACACTCGCACCGGGAGAGCGAATGATCACATTCCTCGCCTTCGACTGGCTCCCGGTGGAGGTACGCGGCTTCAAGCTCACCGTGTACCCCGAGGCCGACCGGAAAAAAAGTATTGATTTTGAGTTCACCCGCTTCGAATATAGGACGAAGGGCGAGCGGTTCAGGAAAACGGAAAAGGAAGAGAGGGAGCCGTACTGATGAAAATAGACGAGTCTCAGATTCTCAGGGTCGCGGAGCTTGCGCGCCTGGACCTTGGCGATGATGAAAAAAAGGAATTCTCGACGCAGCTCAGCGACATCATAAGCTACGTGGAGAAGATCAACGAGCTCGACACGGCGGACGTCGCGCCGTCGGACCATATCGTGGAGCTCAAGAACGTGTTTCGCGCCGACACCGTGCTTCCCTCAATCGACCGCGCCGCGCTCGAGAAAATAGCTCCGCGCTTCGAGGACGGGCACGTGGTGGTGCCCATCATCATCGAGGGCCAGGAATGACCAGGCTCTTCATCGCGCTCCCCATCGACGGCGGGATCCGCGACGCGCTCCAGCCGTCCTACGAGTTCCTGTGCGGCTACGAGAACTTCCTGAAGCCGGTCGCCCCCGCGAACTACCACATCACGGTGAAGTTCCTGGGCGAGTGCGAAGGTAACGTCGCCACCGCCATCGAGAGCACCTTCCTGGAGATCACCGCGCCGTCGGGCGAGATCGAGTTCACCCTTGCCGGCATCGGCGCCTTCCCCGACGTGAAGAAGCCCAACGTCATCTGGGCGGGGCTCAGGACCGACGCCGCGAAGATGGCGATCATCCATAAAAACGTGGAAAAGTTCACCGCGAACTTCCGCTTCAGGGAAGAGAAGCGCGAGTTCACGCCGCACCTCACCATCGCGCGCATGAAGAACGGGCGCAAGGTCGCCGGCGACCTGTTGAAATTCATGGAAAAGAACCGTGACACGGAGTTCGGCGCATCGTCGTTCAAGAGGCTTACCCTCTATTCCTCCAGGCTTACCCCGCAGGGGCCGGTGTACACGGAGCTCAAGAGCATCACGTTTTAATGCTCCCGGCGCTGTCGCGTTTCTGCCGGCGATGGTGCGTCTTCAGGGAAGGGTTTTCGCAGTCGGGCTGTTCATGCGATGCACACTATTGATGCTTGAGAAAACGCGCCTTGCACTCATTACCATATCTCCGCTGCCGGTCAGAAGAAATGCCTTGATGCAATCGAGTCTACTGTGTTCAAGCGTGCAGCCTGTCGTTGATCGACGCTCGTGCCTTGCAGTGTGGGATTTTCTCTACTTTCGCGGGTGAGACCGGTCGGAGGCGCGAAGATTCAGGGCGTGCCTGGCAGGAATGAATGCTCGGCGTCGCTCACCACAAAAGCTTCTTCACCAGCAGCACCCCCGCGAGCAGGAGCACGATCACGGCGAGCATCCGTATCTTCTTCCGGTCGTCCAGGTCCAGGTCGCGCTCCATCATGAGGTAGACGTGCGTGGAGAGCGTCCCCGCGAGCGAAAAGGCCGTGGCGAATAGCGCCAGAGAGATGAGCGCGAGCGCCGCGCCCAGGAGCACCCCTCCCACGTGGTGCGAAAAGATGAGGTCGCCGATCACGGAGACGAAGACGCCGCGGTCGGGCGTTCCCTGGAGCATGTCCGAAATCCGCACGAAGGCCGACGGCACCGACGCGAAGATCTTCCCCGTCTCCTGCGGGAGTATGCCGCGCGAAAGCCTGAGCGTGAGCGAGAAGGCGCCCCAGTGGAGGAAGTACACGATCCCGCACAGGAAGCCCGTCGTGACGAAGAGCGTGAGCGACGCGGGTACGAGGCCCAGGTTGTGGCGCTTTATAAAATGGTACAGGTGTCCCGCGTTCTTGATGATCCCCGGCTCGCGGTAGGCGACAATGGAAGGGTAAAACCAAACGCCGATCACGAGCGCGAGAATGACCAGGAATGAAACGAGGTACGCGGGAATGAACAGCAGTGCGTACATCAGCGGGCCCACCATGGGGATTGCGCCCAGGAGTATGATCACGATGTTCGCGAGCAGGAGCATGACGCCGCTGTTCACGACCGCCTGGGGGACGGAGCGCGCCGCGAACGAGACCATTCCCGCCGGTCCGCGCCCCCCGCCCTTGAAGACGTCGTCGAGCGTCGCGCGGGAGATGAGCGCCGACGTGAAGATGAACACGATGAGCAGGAGCGCCGAGGGCGCAATGTAGGCCGCGAGCCTCACGATCCCGTAGGACTCGCTTCTCAGGGCGGACGGGTTGAGCCCGGAGAGGCTGAGCACGAAAACCAGGAACATGGACAGCGCGATTCCCATAGCGGCGATCGCGAGCTTCATGGGCGTGAGGGCGGAGAAGGCAACGGCGGCAAGCTCCTTCAGGCTGAAGTCGCGAAAGGTGAGCCCCTTGAATACCACGGGCCCCGCGGTCCTGCGCGGTGCCTCCGCGGGGCCGGTTTCCCTGGATTGCGGGACCGTGCGCGCGGGCGCGGTCTCCCGGGGGCGCTCCTGGGTGCGCGCAGCGGCGTCCGCCGGTTGGGTATAGGTGACGGTACGGACCGGGCCCGGCGCTGGCGCCGGTGCTGGCGACGGAGCGGTGCGCTGTGCGCCGGGGAGGATGCCATCGTGGATCTCGGGAAAATCAACGGTAAAATAGACCTCGCAGCGGCGGCAGCGAAGGCGGTAGCGCTCGTTCTGGGACGCCCTGAAGCTGATCGAATACGACGACCGGCAGTTGGGGCAGAGTATGATCTTGATGAAGGTCCGGCAGGACTTGCAGACAAATATCGACCGGGGGAGCCTGGTGAGCTCCTCGGCGGTCAGGGAGTAGTGCGCATTGCATTGTGAACAGCTTATCTGCATTTCCTGGGTCTTCCGGGCGTAACGCGTCTTTCTATATTATCGGCGGGGGGGCCGATCAGTTTAGCCCCGTTCAAGTGCGCGGGTTCTCCCGGTGAACGCGTTCAGTCTAATACCGGGCCGCGGCGCGTTCAAGGATTTTTATTCTTCCGGGACATGCTCTCCAGCTCCTTTTCGCGGATGAGCTGGTCCAGGCTCATCATCTGCTTGTGCTCCGAGGTACAGGTCGTACGCGGCTCGGTCCCCTTCAGAAAATACTCGTAGCGTGCGGCGCACCCCTTCCCGGGGAGCTTGCCCGTCCTCGCGCAGATGGCGCCGGTTCGGATGTCCGCCGGGGGCTCCGTGAAATAGCCCGCGTCGCGGAATTTGTACACCTCGCGCATGAAATCTCCCCAGACGGGGGCCGACACGGCGGCGCCCTGCTGGCCCTGGCCCAGGGTGAAGTTCTGGGAGTCGCAGCCCACCCAGACCGTGGCGGCCAGGTCGGGCGTGAAGCCGGTGAACCACGCGTCGCGGAAGTCGGTGTTGGTGCCGGTCTTGCCCGCGGCGGGAAGCTGGAAGCCCGCGCCGGCGCGGACGGCGCCGCTGGCCGTCCCGTAGTCGACGACGCTTTGCAAAAGGCTCGTCATAAGGAACGCGGTTTCGCGCGAGATGATCTGTTTGCCCTGGCCCTTCGCCTGGTCCCCGTCGAAGACGACCTCGCCGTTCTTGTCCTTTATCGAGCGTATGGAAAAGGGGATCACCTCGCGTCCGGCGTTGGCGTAGACCGCCATGCCGCGCGTCATCTCCAGAGGCGTGAGCTCCGTCGTGCCTATGGCAAGCGTGGGATTCTCGTCGAAGCGCTGCTCGGGCACGCCCGTGAGCTTCGAGGTGAACTTCACGACCTTTGAGCCCCCGATCTTCTCGTAGATGAGGATGGGGACGATGTTGAGCGACAAGGCGAGCGCGTGGCGCACGAGCACCTCGCCCTTGAACGCCTCGTCGTAATTTTCCGGGGCCCAGACCCTGCGCGTCTCCCGGTTCACGATGGGCGCGTCCAGGAACGCGGTGGCCGGTGTGATGGCGCCTGCCTCGATCGCGGCGCCATACACGAAGGGCTTGAACGAGGAACCGGGCTGCCTGCGCGCCTGCACCGCGCGGTTCAGCTGGTTGGTGGGCTCGAACGTCTCCCCTCCCACCATGGCGATGATGGCGCCGTTCGCGGGCTCCAGGGCGACGAGCGCTCCTTCCACGCGCGCCGCCGACTCCAGGCCCTCGCAGTCGGCGGCGTATTTGTCGAACGCGACCGAGGCCCTCCCGGCATTGAACAGGAGCGCACACAAGGCAAACTCGTCCATCGCGGATTCACGAAGCTCGGCCATGAACCGGGATGATTGCGCCGTGTCTTCCGCGGGTTGTTTCGTTTTGCGCGCATAGGTCTGCGCGAGCATGGAGTCGATCGATCCCATCCGGTAATGGTTGTAGCCGCGCGCAATGCGGTTCTGCTTCCGGATGGCTGCGGCGAGGAGGCTTTCGGCGATCTCCTGCGCCCTGATGTCGAGCGTCGTGTAGACCGAAAGCCCTCCCCGGTAGACGCGCTCCTCGCCGTAGCGGTCCACCAGGGTGCGCCGGATGTATTCGGAAAAATGCGGCGCGCGCATGGTGCCGCCGGTGCGCGTCGTCGCCGTGGGGAACATCGTGTTCACGGAGTCGATGAACGCGGGCCAGAAGGCGCTGAATTCCGCGTTCGCCTCGTCGCGCCCCAGGAACCCCTCGACGATCATGGTGTGGAGCACCTGGCGGCTCTTCTCGTAGGAGTTGCGGGGGTTCTTCACGGGCGAATAGGTCTCGGGCGAGGACGGGATGCATGCGAGCACCACCCCCTGCATGGGCGTGAGATCCTTCGCCTCCCTCTGGAAGAAAAACTGCGCGGCGGCCTGTATCCCGTACACACCGTGCCCGAAGTAGATCTGGTTCAGGTAGCGCTCGAGGATCGTGTCCTTGCTGTAGCGTCGCTCGAACTCCCGGGCGATGAGAAGCTCCACGACCTTTCGCCTGAGGCGCCGCTCTCCCTTCGTATAGAGCTGCTTCACGAGCTGCTGCGTGATGGTGGAGCCGCCCTGCCGCACCTCGCCCGTGACGAGGTTCACTGCCATCGCGCGCAGTATCCCGAACAGGTCCACGCCCGGGTGCGAGTAGAAGTTCCTGTCCTCCGCGGCGAGGAATGCATTGCGCACGTGTTCGGGGACCTGCGCGAGGGGGACCAGGCTCCGGTTTTCCTCGAAGAGGTCGGCGATGAGCTCGCCCCGCGCATCGAAGATCCTCGTCGAGAGCGCGGGGGTGTATTCCTGGTCGGAGCGGATGAAGTCATAGCTCTGGTAATAGACGTACACGTAGTATGCCGCGGGCAGGAGGGCGGCCGCGCACAGGAGCGCGGCCATGTAGTGTCGTATGCCGAGTTTCATGGAGATCACGGGGAAGATACTACGGACGGCCGGGCAAAAGAAAAGCAAAAAAGCGCCCCGCGGGGGCGCCAAATAACCTTTGACAAAATGCCGGACGGCGGTTATTCGTAGCGGAAGGCTCGACAACGATCAAACGGGGGCTCTCATGAAACGATTCCATCCAGTGCTGGCAGTCATTGCGGCGGTGCTCATCCTTTCCGGCGGCGCGTTCGCGGCGAAGGAGGCCGACAAGAGCGTGTTCGACGAGGCGCGCTTCGCCCCGGAGGGCTCGGACATCTTCTTCTACCTGAACTATCGCGCGGTGATCGATTTTCTGAAGAAGAACGACATCAGCCCCGACGATATCGTCTCGCTCTTACAGGACGAAAAGCCCTACCCCGCCGAAGAGATCGAGATCGTGAAGAAGCTGAACACCCAGCTCCAGGAGGTCCTCATAATCAGCCAGATCGAGCAGATCGAGAAAAAGTCCGGCGTGCTCGCGTTCGTGAACGTAACCGGGACCGTGCCCGACATCGCGCAGGTCATGAAGGAGGTGAAGCCCACCACCATCGAGGGGTTTCCCGCGTACGAGAACGCCTCCAACAAGGAGATGATCATCCTCAGGCTCGACAACATCTACGTCGTGGGCATGCGGCCCTTCGTGAGCACCTTCCTCGTCTCCCGGAAGGCAGGGAAGCCCACCACGATCGCCGGCTTCAAGTCCTTCGAGGCCGACGCGAAGGCGCGGACCCTGCACTACACGGTGCAGGTATCCAAGTACATCAAGGCCAAGATCCAGGCCGCGGTGAAAATGGGCGCGGTGCGCGGCAAGGGGCTCTCCTCGAACGTGTTCATCAATGCGCTCATGAACCTGGAGAGCGTCTCCGGCTCCGTCTCCCTGGGCGAGCAGATCGATTTCTCGGGCACCGGGCTCGCCTCCAGCCAGACCGACGGCGAGCGCCTCATGATGTTCAGCCACTTCGTGATCGTGGGCTCCAGCCTCGCCGTCTCCTTCCTGGACGCATACGCGGAATCAAGCGAGAAGAAGGGCCTCAAGACCACCGATGACCAGATGGCAAAGATCCAGGCGACGTTCGGGCGGATAAAGACGAAGCTCTCCGGGAACGGGGTCGAGTGGAGCTTCACCTCGACGAAGGAAGAGACGAAGGAGTTCGTGACCGCGATCAAGACCGGCATCCAGAAGGAGAAGGAGGCGATCGCGAAGCGGCAGGCCGAAAAGCAGGTGCAGGAGTTTTACGCGCTCATCGAGCTTGGCGACATCCAGAAGGTACGCACCGCGATGCAGAGGTTCAAGGACCTTAGCATCAGGAACAAGACCGACGAATCCCCGCTCTACATCGCTGCAGAGTACGGCCACGTGGAGATCGCGAAGCTCTTCCTGGAAAAGGGCGCCGACGTAAACGCCGTCTCGACCGAGGCGCGGACCACTGCGCTGCACATCGCCGCCACGCGCGACCATGCGGAAATGGTGGACTTCCTGCTGGGAAAGGGCGC
>CALMJO010000557.1 GCA_937864375.1 uncultured Spirochaetota bacterium | reverse complement strand
GCGAAGTGTATCCCCAGGCGGTCAATGACACCATCGAGTCAACCCTCAAGAACTACGGTCGTCCCAAGTTCATGGTGCTCATAAGCGAGACTTTCGAAGGCAACGTCAACCAGCCCGGCTTCACAGTCACCGAGCTCACGATGATGGAGCTCATGGGCAACGCCGGCTTCGAGTTCGTTGACCCGGCCATGACCAAACAGCTCATGTACCGCGACAACGCCCGCATGCAGATGGCGATGGCCGGCCAGGTCAAGGGCGACGTCCAGAATCTTCTGCTCGACGATGCCGGCGCCGAGGTCATCATCGTGGGCGAAGCGAAGACCAAGGACCAGACCGCGGCGCTTGCCGGGATGTCGGCGAACATGAAATCCAAGTCCGCGATCATCAACATAAAGGCGATCGACGTCTACACGGGAAACATCATAGGCACGACCAGCGCAAACGCGCCCGGCGTTCACATCGAGGCGGAGACCGCCTCCAAGGTCGCGATCCAGAACTGTCTCAAGAAGGTGCTCGGGAAGATGAACGACCAGAGCGGCAAGTTCGAGTCCGGTCCCTTCATGAACCAGATCACCAAGACCTTCCTCAAGGCCGCGACCGGCCGCATGATCAGCATGAACATAGTGGGCCTCGATTTCGCGGGGCAGACCAAGTTCCGCAACGAGATCCAGAGCAGGGTACGCGGGGTCAAGAAGGTATACCCCAGGGGCGCGGAAGGCATGGCCACCAAGATCGACGTCGAGTTCGCGGGGAAGACCCACGACCTCGCCGAGGAGCTCATGGCGAAGGCGCCCAAGATGGGATTCCAGATCGATATCAAGGCGCAGTATCCGAACAAGATAACGATGACGGCCATCAAGAATCCGTAAAGGATTCGACAGCGAAAGATTAACAACGCATATACGAGAAGAGCGCCGGGAGACCGGCGCTCTTTCATTTTTCGTTAGGAGATCTATCAGATTCGCACAAACAATCTGGAATTACCTCACTGTCATGCATTCGAATGCCGTGAAGCTGGTGTTTTTATTAAATACGTAACAGGATTTCTTTTCCAGGTTGTAAAAATAAAGGTAGAATCCGGGTGTACCCGTGCTTACCACTATTTTGGAATCACCGAATGCATACGTAAAAGCGGGATTTGCGGGCAGGGGAAGAGGATCGAAAAGGTACATGTCGGTCTTTGCCTTGTTCGACTTATGTAGAAATAAATTGCTGTCAATGCAATAGAGGGAAGAGCCTATCCGGCAGT
The DNA here is from genome assembly GCA_937864375.1 of uncultured Spirochaetota bacterium. GTDB lineage: Bacteria > Spirochaetota > UBA4802 > UBA4802 > UBA5368 > FW300-bin19. Next base: position 1,733 of record CALMJO010000557.1, on the reverse strand, counting down.
ACCCGTTGATGGCCGGAGGGCTGCCGGGAACCGAGAGTGAGAGAGTTTTGTAGTAGGGCTTGTCATTCGCACCAATCCAGTACCCACCGTCACCCATCGAAAGGAAGTATGGCGAAAGCCCCCCTATTGTTGTTGTAAGCGCCATGCTATAGGAGCTTTCATTTATCCAATAAAAATCCCAGGTTGTAGACGGCGCATATGTAAAAAACGGGCGCCCCGTACCATTCTCGTTTCCCATATGCGTTGGGGTTCCAGGAAGAGGATAAGAACTCCATCCTTCGCTGTAGCGCCAAATGGTGGACGAACCGTCGTTCACGTAAAGGGAATCTCCATGGACGACCATCCAGGAGACCGTGACGGGCCCTCCCGCTTCGAGTTGCTTCATGTACCCGAGCCCGTGGTTTGACCTGTATAAAATTTCACTTACCGTTTTTATGTAGACTTCGCCATGCTCTGAAACGGCGATATTGGTCACCGAATCGGTGATGTTCATCATCGTGCTCTCATCGTACAACATGTATTCCTTGTAATAGTCCCCGCCGTCCGTGACCATCAGTATGCGGTTCGACCCGCCCGCCGTAGTGGTTATGATCGCGTACACCAGCGGCACCCCGTTCTTCGCCAGGTCGAAGAGCTCGTTCTGCCAGCAGGAGGCCGGAAGCATGAACGCAGCCAGGATCGCGGCAAGAATATATTTCCGAATGGACTTCATGGCATGCCTCACCACTCCGTTTCTAGTATTATCGCGGCACAAATCGGCACCCCGAAAGCCGCGCCTTTCACCGCTGGTCCGTGACGCCCGGGATGATCACCCGCTGGCGCTTGTTCAACCGGTCCATTGTGACAATATAGGTCACCGTCGCATAGTCGTCAAACACCTCGTAGGAATCGACGCTCCCCTTCTTGACCACGTCCACCGTGTCGTCGAACGATTCCCTCGCGATGATCTGTGCGTTCAGGAGCGCGGCCTCCTTCGCGGTTTCAAGCTGTTGCACCTGGTTGTCCACGCCCTCCCTGGGATAGCCTTTCGCCACGATGATAAAGGTATCGTCGTTCTTGAAATATTTTTTCACGAGGGTGGTGCGCCTCTCCTGCGTCCCGGCGCTTCCTCCGCACGAGAGCATGGCAGCCGCCATTGAACACACCGCGGCAAGAACAAGCAGTCTTTTCATTGGAGTCCTCCTTTAAAGTCCCAGCTCTCCCGAGATTCCCTGCATGGCCCTGAGCGAAATTTCCACGAAGCGGGGAAGCTCAATGCCTATTTTCTCGCACTCGAGAATTATTTCCCTGTTCACGGAGCGCGCGAACGCTTTCTCCTTCATGCGCTTTACCACGGATTTGGGCTGAACGCTCGCGAGCTTTTTGTCGGGATACACGAGCGCCGTCGCGGTGATGAGCCCGGTGACCGTTTCCCCGGCGGCAAGCGCGTACTGGAAACGCGTGGCGCGCTTTTCGCCCGGATGCGCCTCTTCGTTGTGAAGCCGTACCGCGTCCACGAGCTCCCCGGGAAGCCCCTGCCCGGCGAGGATACGGGCCGCTTCCTTCGTGTGTACGGCGAGGTCCGCGTTCGTGATCTCGGCGTCAATGTCGTGCAGGAGGCCCGCCATGCCCCAGAGGTCCTCGTCCTCCCCGAGCTCCGCGGCGAGCGCCCGCATGACAGCCTCCGATGCGAGGCAGTGGCAAACCACTGTCTCTTATACACATCTGACGCTGCCGACGAATAGAGAGGTGTA
>CALMJO010000556.1 GCA_937864375.1 uncultured Spirochaetota bacterium | reverse complement strand
TCTAGTACGGTCTCGTGGGCTCGGAGATGTGTATAAGAGACAGAAGCGCATCCGACGAGCTGGGCCTCTTGGCGCACGAATTCAACGCGATGACCGACCACCTGAAAAAGGCAAAGGACATGGAGATCGAGTCGCGCATTATGCAGGAGCAGCTCGAGCTCGCCAAGGAGATCCAGGAAGGATTGAATCCCATGGCGTTTTATGACCGCAACGGAATCCAGATCAAGGGCTATACCCGGGCGGCAAAAGGAGTGGGAGGGGACTACTTCGACTATATCGACATCGGCGAAACCAGGGTGGGGGCGCTCATAAGCGACGTGTCGGGGAAGGGAGTGCCGGCGTCGCTCGTGATGGTAATGATCCGCACGGTCTTCACCAACTCGGTTAAGAACAACAGGCACGTGGACTGCGCCACCATCGTGAGGTCGATCAACGACGCCCTGAGCGCCGACTTCGCCATCGACAAGTTCGCGACCCTGTTTTTCATGATTTACAACCGTGAAACCGGCGAGCTCTCGTTCACGAATGCGGGTCACGGGCCGCTCTTCTGCTACAGGGCGTCCCTTGCCCGCTGCACGGTTTCCAAACTGGACGGGGTGCCCATTGGAATCACCGAGGATGTCGAATACGAACAGGCAAAGGTGAAGCTCTCGCCCGGCGATGTCGTAGTGCTCTATACGGACGGAATCACCGAAATGAGAAACGAGGCGAAGGAGGAGTACGGCAGGAACCGGCTCCAGAAGCTGCTCACCGCGAACCACGAACTGAACGCACAGGAGATAGTTGAGAAGCTGGTTGGAGATGTGGACGAGTTCAGGGGCAACGCCAGCCCCCATGACGATATGACGACCCTGGTGATGAAAAGGGTTTCCTGAACCTACAGGAGCTCCTCTTCGCTCTCGTAGATTTTAAAGAATTTGTCCAGTGTCGCGAGCTTGAGTATATTAAGCACGTCGTCATGAATGTTCATGAGCGCGAAGCGCCCGTTGTGAGCCTTCATTTTCTTCTGCCCGGCCACAAGCGCCCCGATCCCCGACGAGTCCATGTAATTCACGTTCTTGAGATCGACGATCACGCTCATGTGTTTGCCGTCCGTTATGCTGAACAGCGCCTTCTTGAGATCACTTACATTATAGAGGTCGACCTCACCGCTCACCAGTACGATTTTATGCTCTCCAAGGTCTTTAAAATCTATTTCCATCAGATCCTCCCAAAAAGCCGGGCATGGAGCCCATAGCCATTAACTCAGATTCGCGAACTACCTGTTGAGATGGAGATTGCACGTTTTATGGTGAATCTTTGCAGTAATGCGCTGTCCCGAAAGAAACTCCGGGACTCCATCATTACCGTATATCGCATATAAAAACGCTTGTAAAGCAAAAAAGAAATGCCCTGAAAAATTTATCCTTTTTTGGGCAGGGAAATCATGAACCTTACCCACTTCCCCTGTTCCGATTCCACCCGGATCCTGCCGTTATGCTTCTCGACTATGGTCTTGCATATGTAGAGGCCCAATCCGGATCCTTTTATGCCCTCGGTGCCCTTCTGCTTGAGCCGGGAGAAACGCTGGAAGAGCCTCTGCTCGATGTCCTCCTTTGAAATGCCCACCCCCTCGTTGTACACGGAAAGGGTCAGGGAATACCCCTGCTCATCGAGACCGATCCGGATAGCCGTCCCCGCGGTACCGTACTTGATCGCATTATTCAAAAGGTTGGTGACGACGATTTTCAGGAGATTGGGGTCCCCGCTGATGACGGGCCGTGTCTTGAAATCAGCCTCGATGGGCATGTTTTTCATATTGTGCTGGTGTTCCGGTATCTCGATGATAGGCTGTACGATTTCATCGACCAGGTTTACCTCCTGGGCGAAGGATTCGATGTTGTTGATCTCCATCTTGGAGAGGTCCAGATAGTTACGAATGATGTCTTCAAGGTACTGGCAATTGCGCAGTATCGTCTCGATGGTCTTTTCCTGGCCCTTGTCGAGCTTGCCGAAGTAGCCCTTGTAGAGGGTTTCGGCGGTGGTGTGGACTACGGAGATAGGGCTCTTCAGCTCGTGGGATACGATGGACATGAGGTCGAGCATCCTGGACTCCGAGGTGCTGGTTCGCGAGGCGATCGCGTTTTTCACCACGTCCCTGAGCTCGTCGGGAGTAAATGGCTTGGGGATATAGTCAAATGCGCCGTTTTTCAGGGCCTCGCGGGCCGTCTCAACGGTGGCATATCCAGTAAAGATGATCACCGTGAGGTCGGGCTGCTCCTTTTTAAGCGTCCTGAGTATTTCCATGCCGCCAAGCAGGGGCATCTTGAGGTCGGTGATAACAATGTCGAATTTCTGCGCGCGGGCCTTTTCCAGACCGTCCATGCCCGACGATGCGGTTACGATGTCGTAATCCGTTGTCCGCAGGATCCTTGACGAGCTTTTCAGCACAATTTCTTCGTCATCTATGATCAGTATCCTGGTATGATTGTCCATATCCTTCCTGGTCGATGGTATGCCGTCTTTCCCTGCACGCTGGGCATCCTAACTCTAGCGAATGCGCCGCAATTGTCACTCTTTTTTTTAGCCGCCGCCGCCGTCGGACGGTCCGCCCGCGCCGGTCACTCCGCGTCGGCGGGATTTACGGGCAGGGTGATGGTGAACACCGTGCCCTTTCCCACCGTGCTGTTCACGGTGATCTGGCCGTTATGGCGCTTTATGATTCCGTAGGTGACAGAAAGCCCCAGCCCCGTTCCCTTGCCTGTTTCCTTGGTGGTGAAAAAGGGATCGAATATCTTTATTAGATTCTCCTCGGGGATGCCGCAGCCGGTGTCGCTTATGGTGATTACGACCGATCTCCCGTCCTCGGATTGGGCCGTGGTGATGGTGAGCGTGCCCGAGTCGCCCATGGCGTCGGCGGCATTCAGCGCAAGGTTGTTGATGACCGACTTGACCTGGTTGATGTCGATATTCACCGTGGGCAGGTCGTCCCTGAATTCCTTGACGATGCCGATGTTGTGAAACGCCACGTGCTTTTCCAGGATCGTAAGCGTTTCGGAGATCACCTGGTTGATGTTGACGACCTCCTTTTCGATCTGCGTTTCGCGGGCGAAGTTGAGAATCTCGCGCACGATCTTTCGGCAGCGGAGGGTCTCGCTCACGATTATGTCAAGGTCCTCCTTGTAGTCGGTTTCCTTGAGCTCCTCGAGAAGAATGGAGCTGTAGGTGAGCACCCCGGTGAGCGGGTTGTTGATCTCGTGAGCAATGCCCGCGGCCAGCTTCCCCAGGGAGGCGAGCTTTTCGGAATTGCTGATCTGGCGCTGGGTGTCTTCCTTGAGCATGGTATCCCGCTCCACTATGGCTGCTACCATCGAGTTGAACGTTCGGCATAATATGCCCAGTTCGTCCCTGGTCTCCACCGGAATCTTGATGGTGTAATTGCCCTCGGCGATCTCGTTGGACGCGTTCACCAGGGAGCGGATGGGATTCAGGATGTTGTGGATCAGGTAAATGTAGATGAGAATGGCGATCTGTAGCGTCACGAGCAGGATGATGAGGAAGAAGATTGCGGTTTCCTTCTTGATCTGCGCGAACCTGGCCTCGAGAATACCCACGTAAAGTATCCCGATGACCTCGCTCCTTATGTTGTAGATGGGGCTGTACGCCGCGATGTACCAGTTGCTCACGACGAAGGCCTTGTCGAGCCAGAGTCGTCCCTGCGTGAACACGCGGTCGTACACCTCCTCGGAGACCTTGGTGCCTATGGCGCGTGTCCGGTTGATCAGGACGTTGGTCGATATGCGCATGTCCTCGAGGAACACCGTTACCGTCCCGTATTCCTGCCCCTCGAATTTCTCGTCCTTGAATACCAGCCGCTTGATCTGGTCTACGATCTCATAGCTCTTGTTCAGCAGTTTAGCTCCGTAGATGATCGCGATGATCTTCCCGTCGTATACGATGGGAGCGGCGGCCTTGATCACCATGCCGCGGTCCTCGTTCCTGGACTCGGAGCGGGACATGGCCGTGGGTACGAACGGGATATAGGCCTGATCGGCCAGGTCCTTGCCCTCGCGCATGAGGTGGTCCCTGCTCATGATGTCCGAACCGGCGCAGGAAATGCCGTTCGACTGGATGAACTGTATGTAGATATCGTCGCCCACGTTGTCGCCGATCACCAAAGGGTTCCGCGAGCGGACCAGCACCGTTCCGTCGGGAGCGGTAATGTTCATGATGTCAATGTTGAGCTCCTTGCTCACCTCCTGCATCTTGTTGATCAGGAGCGCGCGATTGCCGGACAGGATCGCGTCCTTCAGGTAGGGAAGCGACGCGAGGTGCTTCACGAACAGGTGGATGACGTTGATTTTTTCATCGTAGATGAAGTGGGCGGTTTTTAAATCGTTCTGGACCTGGTCGTAGGCCTGGCCCACGATGTTGTTGTCGATGATCCTGAGCCCGAGCCAGATTGACGACGCACCGATGATGACGACCACCGAAATAATGCTCGCAATGAGCTTGAAACGCAGGGTGAGCTTCACCCTGAATCTGAACTTTCTTTTCATGGGGTTTACTTGAGAAAGAGTTTGTCGATAAATTCGGAAAGGTCAAGAAAGTTATTCACTTCCTTCATCTCGGTGCAGTGCGCGCCGTACACCGAGGCGATGCTGTCGCTCCAGTCCCACAGGTGGCGCTTTTCCGGGTTGAGCCAGTAGACGCTGCGCACGCGCTCCTTCATGCGTATGAAGGAATCCAGGCCCGGGTCCTGGTTGTTGTTGCGTGCGTCGCCGATGATGATCACCGTGGTCTTGCGGGTGCAGGAGTCGCTGTAGTCCTGCATGAACAGGTTGAAGCAGCGGCCGTAGTTGGATCCCCATCCATAGGTGAAATCGGTGTCGGTGAAAATCGAGTTAAGGGCGCGCTCCGGATTCATCTCCATGAACAGCGGCGTGATCTCCACCATGGTGCTGATGAAGGCGAAGGTGCGCACCTTGGAAAAAAGGCTCTGCAGCGTGTAGGTGAGCAGGAGCATGAACCGTGAATACTGGTTCACCGAGCTCGAGATGTCGCACATGACCACGAGCTGGGGACGGTCGATGCGGCGGTTCCGGAAAAAGAGCCTGAAGGGCACGCCCCCGTGCGGCAGGTTCGAGCGAAAGGTGCGCTTTACGTCCAGCCCTCCGCGCTTCATGCGCTTCTTGCGCAGCGAGATGCGGTTCTTGAGCTTCTGACCAAAGCGCTTCACGAGTTCGCGCATCTCCTGCACCTCGGCGGGCTTGAGCTGGTAGAGGTACTTGTTCAATAAATACTGCTCGCGCTTGTGGATCGCGTTTCCCACGTTGCGCTCCCGCATGCGGCGCTGGATACGGGGGAGGACGATGTTCATGAGGCGGCCCATCCCCTCACCGTCCTCCGGCTCGTTCGCGCTGCCTGAGGAAAAGCGGGAGCGCGCGTTCAGGAGCATCATCCCGAGGCCGCCGCCGGAGGTCGCGACCGCCGGGTCCTCGAGCATGAGGTTCAGTATCTCGCGCGGGGAGCGCGTGAAGAGCGTCTCCTCTGGAAGGTTTTCAAGGTAGCGATCGATCTCCTCCTGGAGGCTGTCGAGCTCCTCGGCCGAAAGCTCGAACTCCTCCCTCGCGGACTCGCGCGCCCTGATGTCCGCGAGGGCGCTGTCCAGGGAGCCGTCCTTCCCGCTCTTCCTGCCGAAGAATTCCTCGAAGCAGCGGTCGAACACGGGCAGGTCGGTGTAATCTTTCACCAGGGTGGTGGCGAGCGTCTGCCTGAACTGCACCCTGTCGGTGAAGTCAACCAGGGGCAGCGCGGTGAGGAGGTCCAGGGTTTCGACGGGGGACACGGTGACGTCGGCGTCCTTGAGCACGCGGGCGAACTCCAGGAGCTTTTTTGTGATCCGCGGATGTTCCATCAGTGCACGAATACTTCCCTGGCGTGCTTCTTTACGAGCTCGATGTCCTTTTCGTACTTTAAAATGAAATTAAGCGTGTCGATCGCCGCAGTGTTGTTGAGCACCTCGCACCCCAGGATCGCCAGGGCCTTCGCCCAGTCGAGCGTTTCGCTTATGCTGGGTTCCTTCTTGAGCGGGAGCGTGCGGATCCTGTGGACTGCGCCCACCATCTCCTTCA
>CALMJO010000555.1 GCA_937864375.1 uncultured Spirochaetota bacterium | reverse complement strand
CCGCGGCTTCGCGGGGATTGAACCCCTGCGCGCGAAGCGCGCGGTACCAGAGCCAGGCTAAAAGCGCGATGAGCGCGTTCGCGCCGTAGGTCATCATGCAGATGGTGCACGGGCTTTTCAGGTGGACCAGGATGGCGCCCAGGGCCGCGTCGGCGAGGAGTCCCGTGGCGGCGAGCGCGGCGGTGAGGATCCACGCGATCGCGGTGTACGGGCCTCCGGCGTAGTCCCCGACGAGCAGTATGAAAATGACGAGCACGTAGAAGAAGAGCCCGTACGCGGCAACCGGAACGCCAAGGAGCGTCGCGAACTCGGACTGGCTCACGGTGTAGCACGGGTCGGCGATGCCGCCGCCGCACGAGATCACGCGCGCGTGCGCGTCGGGGAAGTAATGGTCCACGAGCATGAGGGCCGACAGGCCGGCGCCCGCGAGCGCGCACAGGATTATCAGGTACATGTATTTTTTCATGGGACCATGGTATACGGGCGCGGGAGGATTTTGTCAACCGGGAAAGCGTCATTGAAGGCGCGGATTCGTATCCGCACCTTCATATGCATGCCGTAAGGTTAAAAATATGCTTTTATCCGCCGACCTCCCGTGATAATGTTGGGCCGGCATTTGTATCCGCAAACCGGAGGACCCTATGAAAAAAACGCTCTGCGCCGCCCTGTGCCTGCTCGTGCTGTGCACGGTTTCGTCCCACGCCGCCGACAAGAAGACGCTCGCCGTCATGAACTTTGAAACCGCCGGGGGACCGGGCGAGCTCGCCGTCGCCGTGAGCGAGATCGTGCGCTCGGAGATCGCCGCGATGGAAAAAAATCCCTACGTGGTGGTCGAGCGCGCGATGCTGAACTCGGTCATGAAGGAGCAGGAGCTTTCGCTTACCGGGGTCGTGAGCGAGGAGGGCGCCGTGAAAGTGGGCAAGGTCCTGTCGGCGGAAAACCTGGTGATGGGAAAGATCATCGTGCTGGGATCGCAGTACCGCGTCACCGCGCGCCTGGTCGAGACCGAAACCTCGGTCGTCAAAAAGGAGACGTTCGAGGTCGTGACCAGCACCGATGACCTGCCGAACGCGGCGAAGGCCGTCGCCTGGAGGCTCTTCGGGAAGGAATACAAGTACACCCCCACGGGAGCCGAGGCCGTGAAGCCGGCTCACCGCGAAGGGGAGGCCGGAACCGTGACCTACAGCAGCGTGTATACCGACGGGCGGGGAATGCACACCGGGGGGCGCATCGTCCTCACCTTTACCGGCACCGGGGTAACGGGGTACAACGACGAGCCGTCGGGCCGCGCCGAAATGACGGGGACCGTCAGCGGCGACCTTATATCCGGCATGTACCGGGCGCCCTACGGATACGGGAACTATACATTCCGCATTTCGCCGGACAGGAGCGAGCTGGTGGGGGACTATTACCAGGTGAGCAACGGCGCGCACGGGGACTGGATCGCCGTTAAAGGAGAGAAATTCCGACTGCCAAAAGCGATGTTCTCCGGCAAGTGGAAGACGGGCGACCGCGTGCTGGTGAAGTGGTCAAAGGACGCGTACTGGTACCCGGCGACAGTGGCGGGCATCGAGGACAGCATGTATTTCGTCGAGTACCTTGACGGGGACAGCGAATACCGCTTCGAAAAGTTCCTGCAGGCCGAAAAACTCGGTCCGGGGGACGTGGTGTTCGGGAACTGGCAGGGAAAGGGGAAATATTATAAAGGGAAGATCACCTCGCGCAATGGAGACAACATCCACATCAAGTATGATGACGGCGACCAGGAAGATACAGTGATTGGCAAAGTGCGCGTAATCCGCCAGTAGCGGCGCACCGCCGTGCGCCATTCAATAGAAAAAAAACACGAAGCGCAACGGGGTCGACATCCACATCAAATATGATGACGGCGACCAGATACATTGCCCCTACGCATCACCACGCGTTTCCGCCGTGAGGCGCGCAAAAAAAACCGTCATGAATTCGTGACGCACGCGCGCGATGCGGGCGCCCTCCCGCGTCTGCATGCGCTCCCGCACGTGCCTGAGCTTCACCATGTACTCGCGGTAGGCCGTGTCCTCGCCGGTGTACGCGCTCGTGGCCAGCACGTCCACGTCGGGATTGTGCAGCTTCGCGTTCACCTCGCCGGCGAACAGGAAGGCGCGCCCTATCCCTATGGCCCCGATGCTGTCGAGCTTGTCCGCGTCGTAAAGGCACTTCGCCTCGATCGTGGCCGGAGCGTGCTCGTTCCTGAAACGGTGCGCAAGGACGCAGTCCGCGACGTGGCGCGCGGCCTTTTCGTCCAGTCCCTTTTCTCGCAGGAAATCGAAGGCCATGGCGCTGCCCGCCTCGGCGTGGCAGATGGTCCCCCCGGAGGAATCCTCGACGACGCGCGCGACGTCGTGGAGGAACGCCGCGAGACGCACTATGAAGAGGTCCGCGCCCTCGCAGCGGGCGATATGCGCGGCGAGGCGCTCCACGCGCTCCACGTGGTCCCAGCCGTGGCTCGGGGAGAGGGCGCCCATCTGTCCCCTGGCGTACGAGGCGGCGTCCCCGATGAGGCGGTCACTGGCGATCATGGGTACGAGTGTGCGGCAGGGCGCGCCAAAATCAATAGTTTTTCGCGCGCCGGGAGGCATGACCGCGTCAGCCGCCGCGCGCCATGAGACGGCGGAGCTTGTCGATGTGTCCCAGGATGAGGTTTTCCTGGTAGCGGTACGCCATCTCCTGGCCCATGGGCACGAGGATGGAGACCGAGTTCCTCCTGCACCGTTCCAGAAGGCGTTCCAGGTCTTCCATGACCGCGCCCTGGT
>CALMJO010000554.1 GCA_937864375.1 uncultured Spirochaetota bacterium | reverse complement strand
GCCACTTCCCACGCGCGCATCATCTCGCAAGCAGGTCCTCCAGTGCCGCACCCAGGTCGGTGAACTCGAACCTGAACTTGAGTTCCTCGAGTCGTCCCGGCACGGCCCTCTGGCTGGAGAGGGCAAGCTCGTTCGCCATCTGTCCCAGGAGGAGACGTAGCGCGAACGCCGGTGCGCGAAACATGACCGGACGGCGGATGCTGCGCGCCATCGACTTATAAAATTCCATGGCCCTCACGGGCCATGGCGACACCAGGTGGAAGACCCCGGATGCCTTCTTGTTCTCGATCAGAAAACGAATCGCGCGCACCTCGTCATGGATGTGAATCCAGGAAATCCATTGCCTTCCGTCCCCGGGAATAGCGCCCATGTAATACCGAAAGGGAAGGATAAGGGACGAAAGCATGCCTCCATGTCCCAGGACGGCGCCCGTCCGGATGATCACGCGCCGCACGTCCTTTTTCTCGACGGCTTCCGTCGAGGCCTCCCACTGCCTGCACACCTCCGCGAGGAAGCCCTCCCCGTTTTCGGCACGTTCATCCAGGACCCGGTCCCCAGCGCTCCCGTAGTATCCGATTGCCGACGCCTGGACCACCAGCTTCGGTTTCCTCTTCGCCTTCGTGACGGCATCGCTCACCGCGGCGCCTGAGCGAAGACGGCTCTCGAGCACCCTGCGCTTCTTGTCCGGGGTCCAGTAGCCGGTGCCGATGTTTTCGCCGGCCAGATTCACGATCGCTTCCGCCCCCTCGGCGAATTCAAGCCATCCGGCCGAGGTGTATCCGTCCCATTTCGCCACGCGCACGCCTCGTACCGAGGGCCAGTTTGCGCCAGGATCTCTCGAGAGGAGAATGACCTCGTACCCGCCCGACGCGAGGTCATAGCTGAGCGCATTTCCTATAAAGCCAGCCCCCCCCGTGATGACCACTCTTCCCGGCATACTCCCTCCTTTACCGTTAGACGAAATATGTTACGTCGGTTCGACCTGCTGTACTAAATGCCTGTCCCCGTGCGCAGGCTCCTCATTCCAGGAACTCCACGGCAACCCTGAATCCGTAGAAAGGACTTCGCGCCGTGGGGCATCGCCTGAACCTGTATTCGCGTCCCCGCTGCACGGCGTGGCTCATGGCCGATCCTCCGCGAAGCACCCTGTACGTCGTCCCAAACTCGCGGTTGCCGGGGCCGCCGGGGTAAGCGTCAAACCAGTCCGCGGTCCATTCCCAGATGAGTCCTTGGTTCCGATTCCCGTACGGTCCGTCGGAAGCGCCCATGAGCAAGTCAAGAAATTCTTCCACCGTGGGCGGCCACGCAACTTCCCGCGGCACTATCTCCGTCATCGAGGGGACACCGCTCAATCCCATCCATGCCTCGAACTCGGCCTCGCCGGGAAGCCGGACCGCCACGCCCTCCCGCACCGCACGCCAGGCGCAGTACGCGTCGGCGTCATTCCACGAGAGCTGGAGCGCGGGAAGGCGATGCGCGTTCGACCTGCAGCGCACATCGAGATCATTCCCGAATGGCGCGCGCCAGGAAAGCTTATCCCTTTTCACCCAGCCTTCATCCCAGGTCCATGCCCATCCCTCGCGCTCGGCCTGGGTGACAAAGCCGGTCCCATCGACGAACGCGCCAAATTCAGCGGCAGTAACGGGCCTGCGCGCGATGCCCGTCGGCCCCACGCGGACTTTGTGCATAGGCGTCGCGTTGTGAAAAAACTCCGCCTTTGCCAGGCCGGCCCATGCCGCGGCTGCATGGGCGGCCTCATGGGGATCAAGCCCTATCGAGTATTCGCCCGCGGGAATCCCGTCGAACTCACGCCCGCTGCGCTCAAACTCCTGGAGACCAGTCCGGGACATACTTCTTCACGATCTTTTGCGTTATACCGTTCGCCTTCGAAATCTCGCGGTAAAGCTCCCCGCTTTTTTTGATGGTGCGCTTCTTCTCCGGGTGCCCGTGGTCCACGTGGATGAGCCCGAACCGCGACATCAGCCCGTCCACGAGCTCAAAGTTGTCCATCGTGGACCAGTGATAGTAGCCCGCCACATGCGCGCCGTCCGAAACCGCCCGATGCATCGCGGCCACGTGGTCAAGGATGTAGCGCGGGCGCAGCTCGTCATGATCGTCGCACGTGCCGTTTTCGGTCACGTAGATGGGCAGCCCGTAGAGATTCCAGTACCGCATGAGCACGCGGTAGTATCCCTCGGGGTAGATGTCCCAGCCCAGCTTGTTCTTGGGAAGCGCTTCGCGTCCCTTCATCGCGAGCGGGAATTTCACGAGGTCCCCGGAATAGTAATTGATGCCAAAGATGTCGAGCGTGCTCTTGTTGCGCATAACGCGCTCTAGGAAGTAATTATTGAAATACCTGTCGGCAAGCCCGGCGCCAAACCGGTCGAGCGGGTTTTTCTCATTGAACGGGTCAAAGGTGCGCAGGTGCTTTGCGACGCCCACCAGGGGCGCGGCCCACTTCTTCTGCCCGTGAATGCCGTGGATGATGCCATAGGCCGCAACGTGCGCGTCTGCCATCGCGTTCTGGACGCGGAACATCTGCCTGAAGCTTTTTTTCCCGGGGGGAAACTCGCCAAAGAGGTATGCCGCCACGGCGTACACCGCGGGCTCGTTTATGGTGATCCACACGTGCACAAGGTCCCCTAAAGCCTTCACGACGCGCTCCGTGTAAAAGGCGAAGCGGCGCACCGCGTCGCTGCCCGCCCAGCCGCCCGTGCGGACAAACCACATGGGGTTGGAGAAATGGTGGATGGAGACCATGGGGCGAATTCCCGATTTTTTCATCTCGAGGAGTATGGCGCGGTAGTGCGCGAGCGCCTTCTCATCGAATGAGCCCGCCTCCGGCTCTATGCGCGCCCATTCGAGCCCGATGCGCGCCGCGGAGTGGCTCAGTTTTTTCATGAGCGCAATGTCCTGCCGGTAGTACTTCCAGAAATGGACCGCGTCCACCGGGTTCGTCCCGTCCTTGATGCGCCCCTGGACGGCCCAGTCGTAAAAATCGTGGCTCGTGCACCCGCCCTCGACCTGGAACGCCGAGCTCGCGCTCGCCCAAAGAAAACCCTTCGGGAAAATGAATTCCCGGCCCACCTTCGAGTCTTTACCGCTTTCCCGCATCGCTCTCCTCCGCAAGTATCTCTTCGACGGCGGCCGCGAGCTCCTCCACCGCGTGCGCCGCCCGTATTTTTCTCTGCTTCTTCCCGCGGGCGAATAGAAGCATGCTTCCCCCGCGCCCTCCCGCGACGCCCGTGTCGGCGTGCGTCGCCTCGCCAGGGCCGTTCACCTCGCAGCCCATGACCGCGACCGTGAGCGTGCGCCCCTGTGAAAGGAGCCGCTCGGCGAACCTGGCCGTGATCTCCCGCTCCACGTCCGCGGCGAGCGCGGGAAGGTCCAGCCCGGGGTCGGTCCGCCCGCAGGTAGGGCACGCCACCATCCTCACGAGCGGCGCGCGAAGGCCCGTCGCCTCGAGGATGCGCTTCGCGACGCGCACCTCCTCGACCGGGTCCCCCGTCATCGACACGCGCACCGTGTCGCCGATCCCTTCGAGGAGAAGGGCTCCGATCGCTACGCTGCTGTGCACGGTGCACGCCAGCCCGTACCCGGCCTCGGTGAGCCCCACATGGAGCGGATACTGCGCGCACCGCGCGAAGAGCCTGTTGGCCGTCACCGTCGTCCCCACGTCGGATGACTTGAGCGAGACCACGATGTCGAAAAAATCGCAGTCCTCCAGGATGCGCACGTGGTCCATCGCCGAGGCGACCATGTTTTCCGGCGTGGGCTCGGGGTAGCGCCCGGTATCGAGCGATCCGCCGTTCACGCCAATCCGTATGGGCACGCCGCGCTCCCGCGCCGCGCGCACCACCTCCTTCACCTTTTCCGTGCCGCCAATGTTCCCCGGGTTGATCCGGATCTTGTCGATTCCGGCCTCGATGGCGGCGAGGGCGATCCGATGGTTGAAGTGGATGTCGGCCGAAAGGGGCAGGCGTACCTCGCGCCTCACCTCGCGGAGGAAGCTCACCGCCTCCTCGTTGCGCACCGCAAGGCGCACGAGCTGGGCCCCCTCCTGCTCGAGCCTGTGAACCTGGCCCACGGTCGCGCGGACGTCCTCCAGGGGGACGCTCGTCATGGACTGGATGGACACGGGAGCGCCCCCGCCTATCGCGAGTCGCCCCGCCCTCACCTGCCGCGTATGTGCTCCGGGTAGGATCATGGCTCACGAGCATGCCTCATCCGGGGGGAAAGGGCAATCATTTTTCGCGCGGCAGAATCCCCATCCTCAATTTACGCTTGAAAAATTACTCAACCGATCCCCGCATGTGCACATGAAAACAAAATCATGCACCACGATCGCGGCGTTATGCGCAGCACTAATCTCCTCCCTGGTCTCGTGCTACAGCCTGGAAGACGTACTCGATCGGTCCCGAACCAGACCAAGCTTTTACACGGACCGGATCTACTGGCAGGGACTTCCCGTGGGGAGCCGGGCGAACCTGAGCGACACCGACACACAGAGCATGGTCTCCCTCATGACCGATCGCGGGCTGTATCGACCCGCGATGGAGCGCTGCACTGTCAGCTACTACGCGTACGACCAGGCATCCAGGCAGAATCGCCTGCAATCCTCTACATCGGTCAACCTCACGAAGATCGACGGCCTCCGAATCCTCGATGAAGCGGGCACTCACGCGCTTACCCTCATCAAAATGAGCGTCCCGGTAAACGGCTGCGACTGGGATTACGAGTTTTACACCTTCAATGTCAACACAAAGACCTTCGCGCGCACCGTCCTGTCTTCGAAGAACCCGCTCGCCGATACGGCCTGGGGCGAAATGATACGCGGACAGATAGGCCTCCTGGCGGGAAGGGACGATCCCTCATCCATCGAGCGCACCCCGTCCGACGACGAGTTCCGCGCACGCAGGGAACGCTCCCTGGGGCAGGAGACCGACGAGTCCTCGCGCATACTCACGCTTACGGCGGGTATGGACGGCTACTTCTACAACACCGTCTCGCGCGCCCCGGAAAAGGCACGGGGACGGATGAGCATCGATGTGGCGCCCATCTACATGGCCTACGTGCGCGCCGACGCGGCCCTGCCGAACATGTTCTTTCGCCTCCAGTACAAGTCCGACTTCGGTACGGGGCACGGGAACGTCGAATCGGGAAGCGATGCCGCCGGCGACTTTGCGATAAGCCGCCGCGCCTCGGCGATACTGGACCTGGCGGCGGGCCTGTTCGGGATCGAGATCGGTTACTCGTCCGAGACGTACCGGTTCGGAAGGATTGACTATCGCTACAACACCATACCGGCAAATCCTCTTACCAGAACCAGCGAGCGCATTGACTTCGTTATGAAGAACCGTCAGATCACCGCGCTCTATCACTTCTTATGGAAGGACATCGATCGCCTGGGGGGCACGGCGCGAAAATCAAAGGCGCTCGACGTGTGGACGGGGTTCCGGTACCGGAAC
>CALMJO010000553.1 GCA_937864375.1 uncultured Spirochaetota bacterium | reverse complement strand
TGAGTGATACAATGGCGGTAATTTTTGAAAAAAGCGCGCCGGGCAGGAATTCATACCTGGTTCCCTGCCCGGACATTCCAGCCGGTGAGCCTATCCCGGCGGCACTCCTGCGGGACGGGCTCGACCTGCCGAACGTGAGCGAGGTTGACGTGGTACGGCATTATACCGCGCTGTCCAGGCTTAACTTTGGCGTCGATGCAGGCATGTACCCGCTGGGAAGCTGCACCATGAAGTACAACCCGAAGGTGAACGAGAGGCTCGCGGCGCGTGACGGTTTCACGATGCTCCACCCGCTGGCGCCTGCAGGCATGACGCAGGGCGCGCTCTCGCTCATGCACGAGCTTGCGAGTTACCTGTGCGAGATTACGGGCATGGCCGGCTTCTCTCTCCAGCCCGCGGCAGGCGCACACGGCGAGCTTGCAGGCGTCATGATTATCAGGAAATACTTCGAGTCACGGAAAGAAAAACGCCCCCTGGTACTCATTCCCGATTCGGCGCACGGCACGAACCCGGCATCAGTGGCGATGTGCGGTTTCCAGGTCAAGGAGGTTCCTTCCACGCCCGAGGGCGACGTCGACATTAACGCGCTGCGCGGCATGGTGGACGACTCGGTCGCCGCCATGATGCTCACGAGTCCCAATACGCTGGGACTCTTCGACCGGAACATTCACCTCATAGCCGACATCCTGCACGAGAAGGGGGCGCTCTTTTATTGCGACGGCGCCAACCTGAACGCGATAATGGGGAAGGCGCGCGTTGCGGACATGGGCTTCGACCTCATGCACGTTAACTTGCACAAGACCTTTTCGACCCCGCATGGAGGAGGAGGGCCCGGCGCGGGCCCCGTCGGCGTCGTCCGTAAACTTGAATCATTCCTGCCAGTTCCCATTATAGGAAGGAAGGACGACCGGTACTACCTGGACTACGAGCGCCCGCACTCGATAGGGCGCATCCATTCGTTTTACGGGAATTTCCTTATCCTGGTCCGCGCCTATATCTACATCATCATGCTCGGTCCCGCGGGGATCGCTCACGTGAGCGAGCAGGCGGTGCTCAACGCGAACTACCTGATGGCGCGGTTGAAAAAGGAATTTCATCTGCCCGTGGAGCGCATCTGCAAGCACGAATTCGTTTTGAGCGACAAGGGGATGCCGGGCGGCGTCACTACCAACGATATCGCGAAACGCATTCTGGACCGGGGCTTCCATTCGCCCACCGTGTACTTTCCGCTCCTCATACCGGGCGCCATCATGATCGAGCCAACCGAGACCGAGTGCAGGGAAACGCTCGACGCATTCGCCGACGCGATGATCTCGATCAGGCGGGAGGCCGAATCCGATCCGGAAACCGTGAAGTCGGCCCCGCACACTACACCGGTAAGGCGCGTGGACGCGGTACTGGCCGCCCGCAAGCCGGTGCTCACATGGCAAAAGTAGCGCGATCGATCCCGGACTCCTGTTCGTTTTCCATTCCAGGCGGCCCGGAATACACCAGGATAAAAAGCATACTCGCCCGCGAAAAGCTGCGCACGGTGTGCATCGAGGCTCGCTGCCCCAACATCGGCGACTGCATGTGCCGGGGGACCGCGACATTTTTATTGATGGGACCGGTCTGCACGAGGAACTGCAGGTACTGTGCCGTTGAACACGGCGCACCCGGGGCTCCGGACCCTGGTGAGCCCCGTAGGGTCGCCCGCGCGGTTGGACAAATGGGGCTCGATTACGCCGTTATCACGTCGGTCACCCGTGATGACCTGCCCGACGGGGGCGCCGGCATCTTTGCAGAAACAGTGAGACTCATCAGGGAAATCTCGCCCGGATGCCGCGTAGAGCTCCTGGTGCCGGATTTCCTGCATGCGGACAATGGAGCGCTCGCGCGGGTGCTCGGTTCGCGTCCCGACGTACTGAACCACAACATCGAGGTTGCCGGAAGCCTGTTTGAAAAGCTCAGGCCAATGGGAGATTACAGACGCTCGCTCGAAGTGCTGCGAAGCGCCGCGGAGGCGGGGTATCCCGCGAAATCGGGATTCATGGTGGGATTCGGGGAGAGCGAACGGGACGTATATGAGACCATGCGCGATTTGAGGGACGCCGGGTGCAGCTTGCTGACTGTGGGTCAATACCTGCGGTCGAGTCGTGAGGGATTTCCCGTCCACCGGTACTACGAACCCGCGGAATTCGAAGAGATCCGGAAAGCGGCCGCCCACATGGGCTTCGCCGCCGCGCGCTGCGGCGCCATGGTGCGCAGCTCCTACCATGCGGAGGAGCTCGCCGGATGCTGAGGTGGCGCGCGGGCACGATCAAGGCGCCGGGCGAAAAGCTCCTGCGCGTCCGCTTCGCCGAGGAGGAGGGCCGCATCGTCAATATTGCGATTTCCGGCGATTTCTTCATGCACCCCGAGGACGGCATCGAACGGCTCCAGGACATGCTCGCGGGACTGCCCCCGGATGAAAAAATTATCGCGGAAAATCTGAAAATTTTCATTTCCGGAAGCACAATTGAACTGGTGGGTATAAGCGCGGAATCGATCGCTCGCGTGATCGCGACCGCACAGGCAATGGAACGATGAAGGAGACATGGAGACTGATCGAGGACGCCGCCCTGCCGGGTCCCTGGAACATGGCGGCCGATTTCGCCCTCATGAAGTCGGTATCGCGCGGCGAGAGCCGGCCGGTCCTTCGCATCTACCGCTGGGAACGTCCCTCGATCACCATAGGCTACTTCCAGGAGGCGGCCGACGAGCTTTACATGGACGCGTGCGCCGCCCAGGGCGTCCCCGTGATACGGCGCATCACCGGGGGCGGCGCGGTGCTCCATGACAGCGAAATCACATACAGCGTCAGCCTGCCGCTCACGCACCCCCTTGCGTTCGGAACCGTGCTGGACAGTTACAAGAAGCTCCTGGCACCTGTGATACGTGCGCTTGGATTGCTTGGCGTTGAATGCGAATACCAGCCCGTCAACGACCTTGTTGCCCGGGGGAAAAAGATCTCCGGGAGCGCCCAGACCAGGCGGGACGGCGTGCTCCTCCAGCACGGCACGATACTCCTTGATGTTGACCCGGACAAGATGTTCCGCTTTCTCAGGGTATCCAGGGAAAAGATCGAAGGGAAGAACCTGGAACAGGCCTCTTCGCGCGTGACTTCCATGAAGGCGTTCCTGGGTCCGACGGTGAATGAAGAGCCGTTTGCAGGTGAACTGTATGCCGCGCTGGCGAGGTGCTTTGGCGACGGTTTTTCGATCAGGCTGAACGATTCCCGCCTGACCCCGCGAGAGCATGAGGAGGCGCTTTCCATAGCTCATCGCCTCTTTGAAAACCCGGAATGGAACATCACGAGGTCCATCAAGCCGTGAAGCCTAGCCGTCAAGACGCCGCTCGGAAATCTTTTCCCTGATCGCCTGCACCTGGTGCTCGTTGTTCAGTATCTTGGTGAGCTTGCGACGGGGGTCTCTCGAAAGATCTATGGAGACCGGTTCAGGGTAATATGACACATGCAGCTGGCTACCCTTGCGCACGAATTTGCAGAAGGCATTCACCCTGGGTTTCATGCAGTCATCCCGCCCGTATTCCTTTATGAGCGCGAGCTCCTGCGTGCTGAGCTCGCATATGTCGTTTAACGTGTAGAACATCTGGGCATGGTTGAGTATGGGCGCGATTTTGTTCGCGAACTCGGAAATCAGCTCGTAGTCGAAATGCGACTCGATGGCGTTCACGATCGCCCTGAGCGCGAACACCGGCGAGACGGCCGGCCTGTAGGGGCGGTTCGAGGTGAGCGCGTCATAGATGTCGCAAATGGACACGATCTTGGGAAACTCGGGTAGCGTTTCGTAGGGAAGACCGTAATAGCCTTCGCTGTTGTAGCGCTCGTGGTGAAACAGGACGCACTGGAGGACGATGGGGCTCATGTGCTCCAGGCTCTTGAGGAGCTCGTATCCCATCTGCGGGTGCCTTTTCATCTTTTGAATCTCGGTCACCGTGAGCTTGCCCTCTTTTTTCAGGAGCTGCTGGTCCAGGCGCGAGCAGCCCACGTCGTGCAGGTAGGAGCCGAGCATGATGTATTTGATCTCGTCCCTGGTATAGGTCCCGCGCTTCCTGGCGAACAGGCCCGCGAGCACCCCCACATTGACGGAGTGGGTGAAGTGGTACTCGTCGTTGGACTTGAGATCCTTCATGAGCTCGATGGCGCCGATCTCCGTTGAGCTCAGGTCGTTGACGATCTCCTCGACCACTCGCTCAGCCTCCCGGTAGGCTATCCGCGAGATTTTTTGTGTCTTCCCGATCTCCTCGAGCAGCTCGCGCGACTTGTTGTAGGCGGCGCGCATGTGGTGGGCGGGTATGACGGCCCGCTCCCCGGTATCCGTGTAGAATACATAGTCCCCGAAGCGTTTCTTGAGATCCGCCAGCATCTTTTCCGAAACGGGGCTCCTGGCGTCCAGGATGTGCTCGCCGGAATCAGAATGGATGGGATAGATGAAACTGCTTTCGGGCGTAACGTAATTCAGGTTGATTCGAATCCTGCGCACACTCATACGTCCTTCCTTTTTCTGTATAACGTCTGTACTGCATGCGGGTAACTCCACGTGGTATCAAGATACATACATCCGCATTCCGTGTCATTCCTTTTTTCTCGCAATCGGCAATTGCGGCTTCGAGAAAAAGGCTTGCGGAAAAGGAAATCGGGGGGATACAAGTACATCTGCCCGCAGATTTCTGACTGGAGGACATGTGGCTGACCGTATTACCCTGATTGCCCGGCTTATTCTATCCTCGGTCATCGTGTGTGCAGGCTGCGGCGTGCATGCCAGGGACAATGACGCCGGTGCCATTTTCATCCACCTGGGGGCGGAGCCGGGGCACCTCAACCCGATCACTTCCAACGATTCATACGCATCCACGATCAATGATCACATCTATGAGTCCATGCTGGACCGCGATTACGACACGCTGGCGCTCGTGCCCCAGCTCGCCGAATCCTGGCAGATTTCCCCGGACGGACTTCTCCTTACATTCCGGCTGAAAAAGGGCGTCCTCTGGAGCGACGGGGTCGAATTAACCTCCGATGACGTTATCTACTCCTATAAAACGATCATGGATCCCAAAACTGCGTGCGCCCCGCTGCGCGTGTACTACATGGACATACAGGGCGCCGAGAAGCTGGACCGCTATACCGTCGTATTCAGGTATTCCAGGCAGTATTTCCGCGCGCTGGAGATATGCGGCACCATACCCATAGTCCCCCGGCATGTTTTTGACGACGGCACCGACTTCAATATCCACCCGGCTGGAAGGCGTCCCGTGGGAACAGGTCCCTACATGTTCGAGCGATGGGACACGGGGAAGAGGATTTCACTCGTGAGGAACGAGCGGTACCGTGGTCGCGCACCAGAAATAAGCCGCATCGTATACAAGGTGGTCCAGGAACCCAACGTCGCGCTCCAGATGCTTAAAAAGGGAGAACTCGACCTCATGACCGTGCGTCCCATCCAGTGGGTGCGTCAGACGAGCACGGAAAAATTCCAGAAGGCATTCTACAAGCTTGAATACTACTATCCCAACTATAATTACATCGGGTGGAACGCCCAGCGCCCGCTCTTTTCCGACAGGCGGGTGAGAGTCGCGCTCACGCACCTGGTCAACAGGGAGGAAATTCTGGCGAAGCTGAATTTTGGGCTTGGGAAGGTGGTAAGCGGGTCGTCTTACATTGACAGCAGGGGATACAACCGGGCGGTAAAGCCCTGGCCCCACGACCCGGAGCGCGCCAGGGCCATTCTCCGCGAGGCGGGCTGGGCCGACACGGACAACGACGGCGTTCTGGATAAAAACGGCGCGAAGTTCTCCTTCAGCTTTACTATTTCTTCCACGAGCAAGTTTGCCGAGCGGCTCGCGACGATCCTCAAGGAAGACTTTTCCAGGAGCGGGATCGAAATGAGCATTTTAAGGTACGAGTGGGCGGTTTTCGTGAAGAAGCTGGATGAACGCGAATTCGACGCCGTTACGCTTGGATGGTCTCTTGGATTCGAGGAGGACCCGTACCAGCTCTGGCATTCCTCGCAGATCAAGCAGGGGTCGAACCACTGCGGTTTCGCACATGCCGAGGCCGACTCGCTTATCGAACGGTTCCGGGTCGAATTCAACGAAGAAGCCCGGATAAAAATGCTGCACCGTTTTCACGAAATCCTGCACGAGGAGCAGCCCTATACCTTTCTCTTCTGCAATCCTAACCTGGCGGTGGTGAGCAGAAACTACGACAACGTGATCGTGCATCCGCGGGGGCTGGATATGAGAGAATGGAAGGTCACCAGGCGCCATGAGTAGATACCTTATAAAAAGACTCCTGCTGATCATCCCCACATTCCTGGGAATCAGCCTGATCACCTATTCCATGGTGCGACTCGCTCCCGGCGACTATACGAGCCTGCGCGCCACGGGCGGGGGAGAGCTCAAGACGACCGCGGCCGCGAAGCAGGCCATGGAGGAGGAGCGCAAGCTTTACGGGCTCGATCGTCCCATCATGTTCGGATACGCGGAATGGCTGGGAAAGATGCTCACGCTGGACTTTGGCATCTCCCGCAAGGACGGGCGTCCCGTGAGCGCGCGCATCGCCGAATCGCTCCCCATAACTCTCGCGCTCAACGTAATCAGCATGGTGCTTGTCTATATCATATCGATACCCGCCGGCATTTTGTCGGCGCTATGGAAGGACTCGCTGTACGACCGCGCATCGAGCGTGGTGCTCTTCATCCTGTATTCGCTGCCCAGTTTCTGGGTGGGGCTCCTTCTACTGCTCCTCCTGAGCGGGGGCGAGTTCCTTAACATCTTCCCGCTCGGGGGCATCGTGTCCGACGTACCGGGCCCCGTGCCATGGTGGAGGCTTGCGGGCGACGTCATCTGGCACCTGGTTCTTCCGGTTGTAACGCTCACATACGGCGGGTTCGCGTTCCTCGCGCGGTACATGCGCGCGAACCTCCTCGAGGTCATCAGCCAGCAGTATATCACTACGGCGCGCGCAAAGGGCCTGGGCGTGCGGAGGGTGCTCTTTATTCACGCGTTCAGGAATTCACTGGTTCCGCTCGTTACGCTGATGGCGAGCATCCTGCCGGGACTTCTGGGGGGCAGCGTCATCATAGAATCGATTTTTTCCGTCCCCGGCATGGGCCTTCTCGCCTATGAAGCGATACTTTCCAGGGACATCCCGGTCATAATGGCGATCGCGTCCATTTCGGCGGTTCTCACGCTCGTGGGGATCCTCGTCGCCGACGTCATGTACAGCGTGGTGGATCCCAGAATTCGCCTGGAGGCGAAGGTATGAGCGCGCTGCGGGGATACTGGCTGAACGTATGGATCCAGTTTAAAAAGAACCGCCTTGCCTTGGGCGGACTCGCCGTGGTGGGCGTGCTGTTTTTCGTCGCGGTTTTCGCTCCCCTCATCGCCAACGACAGGCCCTACGTGTACGTGAGCGAATCGAGGGCATATTTCCCGATCTTTTTCAATTACCCGGAACTGGGCGATATCGACCTGCGCAGCGAAAAAATAAAAGGGTTCAAGCTGTTCCCGCCGATCGCCTATTCCTACTCCGAGTACGATCTCGACTCAATAGTTCTTCCTCCCTCCGGCGCGCACTGGCTGGGAACGGACGAACAGGGCAGGGACCTCGCGGCGCGCATGATACACGGTACAAGGGTCTCCATCATGGTGGGTTTCATCGCGGTATTCATCTACGTGAGCATCGGGATCGCGGTCGGTGCGATGGCGGGCTACTACGGCGGGATGGTGGACATGATCGTATCCCGCATCATCGAGATCGTCATCTGCTTCCCCACCTTTTTCCTCATCCTCACCATGCTCGCGCTCGTGGGCCCCAGCCTCGTAAACGTCATGGTTGTCATCGGGATAACCGGCTGGACGGGAATCGCGCGCATTGTGCGCGGCGAGTTTCTGAAGCTGCGCGAGATGGAATACGTGCAGGCGTCGCGCTCTCTGGGCGTGCGCGATGCGGTGATCATCTTCCGCCACATGCTCCCCAACAGCCTCGCGCCGGTGCTGGTATCCGCCACGTTCGGCATCGCTTCAACCATCCTGATCGAATCCTCGCTGAGCTTCCTGGGATTCGGCGTACAGCCGCCCACCCCCAGCTGGGGGGACATTCTCTCGCAATCGCGCGATTTCATGGACTTCGCATGGTGGTTGACGCTCATCCCCGGATTCTTTATCTTCATTACGATCACGGCGTACAATCTCGTGGGAGAGGGATTCCAGGATGCGATCAACCCGCGCGCATTCCGCTCTAAGCGCTGACGTCGGCACGCACGCCTCCCTGGCCTGCATCCTGGCGGCGGCGCTCCTGGCGCTAAGCTGCGCAGGCTCACCGCCAAAATTATCGGCTATCGCAGAATTTCTTCCCCGCGAACCGGACCTTCCCGGCTGGAAGCAGACGGAGGCGCCCCGGCGCTACGACGAATCGAACTTTGTCCTCCTAGGTGACGAACAGGCCGCCTTCATGCGATCCAGTAGCGTAACAGAGCTTGCGCGTACCTCGTTCGCGTCCTTTTCCGAGCCGGGGCGAGCGCTCAGCGTAGACCTGTACCTTTGCGCCGAGCCGATCGACGCGTTCGGCATTGCCGGGAGGCTTCGTACCGGCGCCGGGGACGGCAGCGCAGGCATACACTGCGCCGACGAATCGTGCCGGGCTGAGGCGTCCCTCTGTTTCAGGAAGGGAAGGTTCTGCGGGCTGGTTCGTACCTCGCCCGAATACCGCGGAGCGCAGGAAGACATGCGGATGTGCGCAGAAGCGGTATGTGCGAATATTGGCGCACCGGGGATGCCTCTTCCGTCGTTCGTCGACGTGTTCGGCGACGTAAGCGGGCGCTGCGATGTCGTCTATTACGCGGAAGGAATCCCTGAAATACCGGGCCTGCGGCGCCTGTGCGTCCGTACCCGTGCCGCCGAGAAAAACGGCGGATCGATCCTCTATTCAAAGACCGAATCGGCCCAGGATGCTCTGCGTGTGTTTACCGGATGCCTGGCGGGAGGAGGGGAAGCCCTCATTCTCAGGGAAGCTGCCGCGCGCAGGCTCGCCCAGAAACGCACCCCGGGCGGCATCCTCATGATCTCGATCGAGGGGGAATGGCTCTTCGGAGTCAAGGACATGCCCGATGAAAGGGCGGCAGCCTCTCTCATCGAAATCCTGCGTGCGGAGCTTCCCGCCGCGAACGATGCGCACGCGCGGTGATCGTCTGTGTTTTACATAATCGGAGACATACACGGCCGCCTGGACAAGCTCGACGGGCTTTACAGGAAGATATCCTCGATCCTTTCCAGCGATGACATTCTGATTTTCCTGGGAGATTACATCGACCGCGGCCCGCACTCGTTCGAGGTTATCGAATACCTCCTGGCCGTCGCCAAGCGGAAAAAATGCGTATTTCTCAAGGGTAACCACGAGGACATGTTCATGGAGCATGTCGCGGGAGGCGGTAACGAGCAGGTCTACCTGATGAACGGCGGGGATCGTACGATCAGGAGCTACCGGAAGCAGGCGGACGGCAGGTTCACGGTGCCCCGCCGCCACCTCGTTTTTTTTTCCTCGCTCGGCCATTACTTCGAAGGTGAGAATTTTATTGCGGTTCACGCGGGCCTTAATCCGAAAATAGATAATGTAGAGGTGCAATCGGTCCAGGATATGCTATGGATCAGGGACGGTTTTTACCGCTCCCCCAGGAAATGGGCCAAGACGGTGATTTTTGGACATACCCCCACCATGTACCTCTCGGGCTCGTTCAGGAAGATTTTCAGGGATCCGGATCGTAATATCATCGGGATCGACACAGGAGCCGTGTACGGCGGCGTGCTGAGTTGCCTCGCATGGCCCGGAGGACTGGAGTACCAGGAATGAATGGAGGCACCGTATAGATATGCGCCGATCACCCGTAAACGCAATGAAAACGCTGGTGCTGGTTCTATGCTGTGCCCTGTGGAACAGCGATTCCTTTCCAGGAAGCTTTGAAATAAAGGGAAAGGTTGAATCACTTCGCAAGGATTCCATGCTGACCGTAATCTTCGATGCCGAGCCGGATAAGCCGTTCTATGACATGATCGAAAATGGTGAGGCCATTGGCAGCATTGAGATCATTTCCGTACAGAAGGAACAGTTCAGGGGCGGCGAATACTTCCGCGCCATGGCACGGTATACCCTGGAGGACCCGTCCTTTGAGCGCCTCGTACGATCCGGCCTGGAGGTAGGGCTAAGCTCAGTCCCGCTCAAGCCCGCCGAAAGACCGATTGAAAAGCTTTCGGGCATATCGACCCCCTATAAAAAGGAAATAGTATCGGTCAAGGATTCCAGGGAAATGATGCTGGTTCCCGGCGGAAAATTTCTTTTTGGTACCGATGACGGCGATCCGGATGAATACCCCGAGCAGATGCTCGAACTTCCTCCTTTCTATATCGACCGCTACGAGGTCTCTAATGCCGAATACCGCATGTACATAACCGAAATGAAGGTTCCCGCACCAAGAAACTGGCCCGGAGGACTCCTGCCCGCTGGCAAAGAGGTCTTTCCGGTCATCGTTTCCTGGTCGGAGGCGGCTGCCTATGCAAGGTGGGCATTGAAGCGCCTCCCTACCGAAGAAGAATGGGAAAAAGCGGCCCGGGGAGAGGGACTGGTCTTGTCCGCATCGCACGATGAGCCTAACTACATAAAGAAACCCAATCGATACCCCTGGGGAAACAAGTTCAAACCGGAAAATTCCAACACCGTCGAATACTGGAAGCACCTTGAAAGAAACAAGGATGAAAAGCGTGATGTAACACGCGGCCTCCTTCCCGTAAGGATGTTTGACGGGGAGGGGAACTCGCCCTACGGGATCGTGAACATGACCGGGAATGCGCCCGAGTGGACCTCGAGCTGGTACAGGGCATACCGAGGGAGCCACCATAAAGACAGGCTCTATGGCACCCAGGCCAGGGTTATACGGGGCGGCGGCTGGTATTCCACGCGCGAAGAGGCGCGGGCGACCAGGAGACAGGTCGGGGGAATGCCCGCCATGAACGAGGACTCCATAGGCGGCATACGCTGCGTCAAGATGCCCGATGTCACGGACCAGGCGACGCCGTGATGTTTCATTTGAATTTTTATGGTTGAATTTACTTCGCGATCTGGTACGGTAGGCGCAATGGTCTACGGTCTGCCCACATTTAACGCGGGAAAGGGTGTGTCATGAAGTTTTTCTATTTTTTGGCCCGGAAGATTAACTACACGTTCTCCCTTGTTTTCATAACCGTTATGGGCGGATGGATCGCGGGTGTTTTCGGCTATTTCATCGGCACTGCGTTCCTGGTCTCCAGGGATGACGTGCTGCTGGACTACATGATTAAATGGCTACCCTGGTCGGTCGCGCTCGTGGCCGTCCATCACTACATTGAATTCGGACTGCTTTCCGGAATCAAGATCCCGGCGTTCTACCGGGCGCTCAGGACGGTCAACAACAACATCATGGGCGATGAAATCAATCCGGCGATATCCGACGGCGATATGAGGCAGCTCTATGCCGCGGTTTCGGAATTGCCGCTCTATAACATGATCGCGGCGGTGTACCACGCCGTGCTTGCGGAAGTCTTCCTCGTGCTCTTCATCTATATTGACATGAAGACATCCGCGATGTTCGACCTCGATGCTTTCAAGCAGCTGATCAAGATCAGCGGGGTCGCGGTCATGGTGCTCTGGATCCTGTACGGCATGTCAACATATCTTCTGACCGAAATCATCACGGGCAGGGAGCGTGCCACCTGCTACAACGAACTCCGGCGGCGCGGCATCATGGTCAACCCCAGGGTGCTCATAGGGATCAATTTCAAGTTCAGCTTCTTCGTCATACTCATGATGCTCACGCTCGTTACCTTCGCCGCTCTCATTCAGAAAGGGATGTATTTTCACGAGTTCGACATAACCACGATGGTAGCTTACTTCGTCGTGTCGGTTTTAACCGCGGTACTGCTCATGATGGTCAATACCACCTCGATGCTGCGCGTGCTCAATGACATGAAGCGGTTCTCGATCGCGGTCGCCGGGGGCGGGCAGCACAAGTTCGAGGTGCTCTCGCTGGACCGGGAATTTTCCGTGATTGAATTCGGCCTCATGAAGATGGCGCAGGAAATCGACGAGCACCGCAAGAACATGGAGATCAAGGTAGAGCAGCGCACCATGGAGCTCCAGAGCGCGCTTTCGGACCTCAAGGAGAGGGACGATCTCATCCAGAAACAGCTCGATATCGCGGGCACCATCCAGCGCGGCATCCTGCCCGGGAAGATCGACGACTGGAACGAGCTCAAGTTTTCCGTGCGCTACATAGCCATGGAAAAGATCGGCGGGGACTTCTACGACATTTTCCAGCTCAAGGGCAACAAGCTGGGCCTTCTCGTCGCCGACGTTTCCGGCCACGGCATCCCCGCGGCCCTCGTGACCACGATGGCAAAGATCTCGTTCGGCAACGCCTGCCTCAAGTACGATTCGCCGCGCCGCATCTTCCAGGACGTGAACCAGAGCCTGCTTGACCACGTGAAGACCCAGGATTATCTCACCTGTTTCTTCCTTGCCGTCGACGAGGAGTACAATATCTGGTATTCGAACGCGAGCCACCAGAAGGCCATCCTGCTCCGCCGCGACGAGGGGAAGGTGGAGCTCCTGGACACGAACGGTCTATTCATTGGCGCCATCGAGGAGGCGCGCGACACCTACGAGGAAAAATCCGTGAAGCTGAACTACAACGACCGCATCGTGCTTTATACGGACGGGATCAGCGAGGCCGTTGACGAGCAGAGGCGCGAGTATTCGCTGGAAAGACTGACCGACGCGGTGCGCAAATACCGGCAACTCACGCTGGAGGATTTCACGAGCGCGATCATTGACGACGTACAGCGTTACGTGGGGAACACCCCGGTCGAGGACGACATCACGCTCGTGGTCCTGGAACTGGCGCGCGACGAGGCCATCGACATAATCAAGAGCTCCAAAAAACTCGTCAATGACGGCAAGTATTACGAGGCGATCGACTACCTGGAGCGCGGCCTGAAGCTTTACCCCAAGAACAGGAAGCTTATCTACAACCTCGCGAAGACCTATTTCAGGATCAATAATTTCAGCCGCGCGGTCGAGAGCATCAACGAGTATTTACAGTACGATACCAGGAACAAGTACGCGTATTACATCGCGGGAGCGGCACACTACCAGATGCTGGACTACCAGCGTTCGATCGAGATGCTCGACGAGGCGCTGCGCATCGATCAGAATTTCGTCAACGCGCTCTACGCCCAGGGAATGGCCTACAAGAAACAGGGCGTAAAGGCGGACGCTATACGATGCTTTGAGCGGGTAGTCAACCTGGACGCCGAAAACCGGATGGCGGAATACGAGCTTTCGGAGCTACGCAAAGTCAGCTAGGTTCTTTTCCAGCGTCACCAGGAATTTTGCCAGGTAGTCGTCGATATCCGTTATCTTTGAGTCCTCAATACGAAAGCCGATGGCGCCCTCGTGCCCGCCGCCGTTGCGAATGTCGAATGTTTTCAATATTTCTCGAAGATCGAAGCTCTTGTACGCGTGGCTCCGTCTCATCCTGAACTGCACCAGCCCGTTCGGGATGTCGTAATAGCACAGCAGGCTCAATTTTCCGCTTTCCTCGGCGAGCGTGTCGGCGATGGCCCTTGTTACGGTAATGATCGTTTCGTCGTCGTAGCCCGCGTTCAGCTTTTTCATGTCGCTCTTGCGAAGGAGCACCGACCCCACCGAGCCCTCGATGCGCTTTTTATCGTAGATGAACCTGAAGCATCGCTCTTCGTCTTCGGACAGGTGCTGAAGCTCCTTGAATACCTGTTCGATGTCCGTAAAGTTTGTCTCCTTCACCGTCGTGCGCTGGAGGATCGAGTTGTACATGTCCGAGAATATCCTGTAGAAATGGCGCTCCCGGCGCGACTTGAGGAACTTTCCCTTCTGGGTGTCGCCCACGATGCCGGTCAATACGGCAAGCACGAGGTTGCGGGAGAAGGGATCCGAAATAAGGAATCGCTTGAGGAGCTGTTTTCTTGTGCGCAGCTTGAGCGCGATGAACCCTACGAGCTCGCTCGCCGAAGACGCCTCGGTGACCAGGGAATAATCGCGGTCTCCAATATAGTCGCTGTCGGCGCCCAGGTGATGGTCGATCTCTATCCTGATGATGTCCGGGTTGGCGAACATCGTGGCGATCTTCTTGTTGATGTTCAGCATGGACTTCTTGGGCGTGTCGCAGATTATAAGTGCGTCCACCGGATTGCGGATAGATTGCCTTTCGCGGATTATCTTGATCGAATTGTATTTACAGATGTTAAGCAGGTAGGCCAGGTTGGCCGGCATCGCCCCGCCCAGGTAGATCATGGGCGTTTTTTCGAATTTCGTCAATAAAATGGCAAAGGCGACCATGGACGCTATGCAGTCCTCGTCCGGAGTCTTGTGACCGCAGATGAGGAAACTGTCCTTTTCCACGATTGTCCTGATTATGTTTTCGATGACCAGGTTCTTCTGCTTTATGGTTGTGATCTTGTGTTTTGTCATTGTCGTCGATGCACGCAAAAAATACCCGCTCTGCGGGTTGAATTCCTATAAATATATCATGACGATTACAAAAAGCAATTACTATTTATTTATTCGTAAAGGACATGGCGACCCATCACACGATAAACGGCTCTATTTTATGCGCGACCTCGCCCTTTTTTACCCACAGGCGCACCACGGGCGCGCTTTTCCCTTCCTCGTTCGTAATGGTTTCCACCTCCTCGATGAACACTATTGAAGAAAGGGCGAATTCATACATGGACGAGCCTGTCTGGAAAGGCTCCTTCATTAAGATGACCCTGGTTTTATCGGATGGGTGCTTCCTGGGAGTTCCGGTGAAGGTACCGTGAGTCTTCTTGAAGTCCGGTTCACGATAACGCTCGACGTCGTACTTCCCCGGCGTGGAAAGCAGTTTCTGCAGATATTTGCGGTCTTCTATCATGGCTTGACTTTTCCAGATACGGCGGCGCGCTCGACGTGAATATGCATTAATAATACTTGACGGTAATCGGGCGCGCACCTATAGATACGGCGTATCCGTACACATGTTGCATGATGGAAATAAAAAAGTCAATATTAATAAAAGCGCTTTCAGCCGCGGGCGGTCTTGTCTGCTGCGTGCTCCTCTACTGGGTGCTCCTCTATTTCCTTGTGCCGGAAAAACTTCTCAAGGAGGCTGCTTCTGCATTTTTCAAGGACAATTTCAACCGGGCGGTAAAGTTCGAGGACATCTCGCTGGATGCGTACGGCAACATCGTCATTAAAAAGCTGAGTGTTTCGGTGTCGAGCGATTTCAACGACAACCAGCATATACTCGGCGCGGATCGCACATTCATCGAGATATCGCTGTTCAGCATGCTCCGCGGCGATCTCGTAATAAGGGCGCTCTCCTTCCGAAACGCCGAGATCGTGCTCAACAAGAAGCTTGGAAAATCGTACCGGGAGTTTCTGGACGAGATCATGATGGACGCGAAACCGCTCGGTGACGTCAAATATGCGCGTCTTGAATCGCTCGCGGTGGATTTTGCAGACGCCACCATCCTGTATTCCGAGGGGGTCCGCGACAAGAAGCTTTCAATAGAAATGACCGATGTCAACGGTAAAATGAAATTCACCCCCGACGAGGTGCGGTATTCAGTAAAGGGGAAGGTGAGCCCCGGGAAGACCAGGGACATATCGAAGGGAAAGTTCGCGCTCGAAGGCGCACTACTCCTCGACGACAATAAAAGGATCCGCGGCTCGAAGCATGACATCGACATGGATAACGTGGACCTTTCGTACCTGAACATCCACGCGTCCGAAGCGTGGGAGTCCGCATTTGCGTATTACGGCGGGCTTTCGGTGGAATTGCAGGTCGCTTCTTCCGGTACCGACCTGGGCCTCAAGGGCGGTATACGCTTCAATAACCTCCACGTGACCCAGGGTGAGCCCGACAATTCCATTTCCTTCGTTTCAAACGAAAACCTCAACGTGGACGTAACGGCGGACGTGCTCGATGATTTCGGAAAGATCGTGTTCCGCGAATTGAAAATAGGCGACGGCAATTTCAAGGTCGCGGTCACCGGCACAGGGGCGTGGAACGACGATGAGCGCTTCGTCGATCTGACTTTTACGACGAATACCGTCAAGCTCGCGGAGCTTTCGCAGGTATTTTCGCCGCTCAGGGATGTATCCTACAGCGGCTCGCTGGGCGCACAGGGAAAGGTATGCCTCGATTTTACGCGAAAGAGCCGGTCGACGCTGAACCTTTCATGCAAGGCGTCGAATTTTTCCATGTGGCGCGGTCCCTCCCGCGCGAAATCTTACATAATAAAGAATACCGATGCGACCCTCACCTTCGCCGATGATGGGCTGGAATTCAGGTCGCTCGCGGACAAAGACGGCGCAAACCTCGAATGCGCGGTGAAGGGAAGCGTGTCTTCCTGGCTTCCCTTTTCATCGAGGACCTCGGTGGATATTCGCGGAAAGTCAGCGCAGGCCGCCGACATCTGGTTCCTGTTCGGATGGATATCGGAAAACGCCATGCGGAGCGCTTACGAGGACAAGCTCCTTGGTTTCGAGAAAATCCTGTTCAGGCAGAGGCCTTCCGGAGTGTTCGCGAACAACAACGCGATTTTCCTGAAATGCGCGATTGAGAGGATCGTGCTTGGGAACGGGGCCGCCCTGAAAGGGCTGCATGTTGCGGGAAAACTCGAAAACGGCATCGTTACCCAGGAGGGCTTTGATCTCTCCGGTTATGGCGCAAAGTATTCCCTGAATTTTCAGAGTTACCTGAACGGCGACTACGCCAATTTTCGTATGAAGGGCGGAGCCGAAAAGCTCGATATGGGCAGCCTGTACGCCGACCTGAAGGGCGCGGGCCAGGTGAGCGGTGATTGCTCCATCAGCTTCGAATACGAGACGAGCGGGTACCGCGTCGCGCACCTGCTCGAAACCGGAAAGGGCGAGATTACCATCCAGGTTGACGACGCCGAGTTCAGGGACACTCCCTTTCAGGTCAAGCTTGCCGAGTTCCTTGGAAACGCCGGTTTCCCGGATGTCGCGCCGCCTTCTCTAAAGCTCGAAAGCGGGACGATCACGTTCGCCCAGAAGAACGAGAGCCTGTTCCTTAGAAATTTCACGATCAGGGGAGACACTCTTGCTGTAAGATGCTATGGTCCGTACAGTTTTTACTTTGGCTTCCAGATCCCCGTAGTGCTCATGTTTTCGGCTAAACAGGAGGACCCGGCCATGCCTCCAAAAACGACACACGTCCCCGCGGTGCTCAAGGGACGCGTGCTGGACCCTGTGCTCGCCGTCCAGAAGGGAGGCGAGCCGGCGGAATTCCGGTTACTTGATATCGACTAGCTCATAGATCTTGACGGGAAGCTGCTTGCCCTTCACCCGGATGAGGTCGAGTTCGCGGATTATTACCTGGTCCTTCACGTGCTCGTAGGTATATTCGCTGATGATGATGTCGGTCTTGTAGACCTTGTTGGTTCCCTCCAGGCGAGCGCCCAGGTTCACGTTGTCGCCCATGAGCGTGTAGTCCATGCGCGAAGACGATCCCATGTTGCCCACGACCATGTCCCCGGTGTTCAGGCCAATCCCTATGTGGAGTTCGGGCTTGCCCATATGGGTCCACTTGGCGTTAAGCTCGTTGAGCTTGGCCATCATCTCCACCGCGCACTTGCTGGCGAGTATGGCGTGGTTGTCCTGGGGAATGGGGGCACCCCAGAACGCCATGATCTCGTCGCCCACGTACTTGTCGAGGGTGCCGTCGTACTTGAATACGAGCTCGGTCATCGCCTCGAGGTACTCGTTCAGGTGCTCGACCAGCGCCTCGGGGGAAAGCTTTTCGGATATGGAGGTGAAGCCGCGGATGTCCGAGAAAAGCACGGTGAGTATTTTTTTCTCGCCGCCCAGCTTGAGCTTTTCGGGGTCTTGCAGCAGCTCGTCGACCACCGACTTTGACACGAACTTCGAGAATGTCTGCCGTATATACTTCTTTTCCTGCTGCTCCGTGAGCACGCGGTAGACGGTGATGACGGTGAAGGTCGAGAATACCTGGATGACCGGGGTCGCGAATATCACGATCACGTTTGCCTTGTCGAACAGCAGGTAGGCGGCGACAAGGTAAACTATTGAAAGCAGGAAAGTCACGATCGTGGACTTGACTATTGAGAACTTCGACACGGTGAATCCCATGAGCACCGCGATGACGAAGAGAATGAGCAGGTTTTCCATCTCCGAAAACTTGATGATGAAGTCCTGGTTCAGGATCGTGTTGAGCGCGTTGGCGTGGTGCTCTATGCCAAAGAGGTCCCCGTAGGGCGACTTGTGGATGTCGGTAGCGACCCCGGTGACTGAATATGCCGCGACGAGGAGAATCTTGTTTTCAAGCGATTTCGAGGTGTCCTTGCCGTCTTTGACGAAATAGTAATACGATATATTTCCGAAACTCCCGGGCCCGCCTATGAAATTGATGTCCATGAAGCCCTTGTCGTCAATGGGGATCAGGATCTCGCGCTCGGGATTGGGCTTCGCCATTTTGTCGGCGGGAAGGTTCTTCAGCTTCACGTATTTGCCCATCCTGATTTCCACGTCCTTCGATTCGATGCCGAAAAAGTGCATGGTCAGCACCAGGTCGATGGACGGGTAATAGGCGTTATTGAACTTGACGATGAGCGGAAGCTTGCGGTTTATGCTGTCGGAGTCGGGACGGATGTTCGCATAGCCGATGCCTTTCGCGGCGCCGGCGAGCTTGGGCGTGGGGGGGACCGCTTCGTCTACCCACTTGGGGCTCGTGTCCGCGGGGTCGGCCGGCCACTTGATACGGTTCAGGATTTCCATGCGTTCTTTTATGTCGGCATACTTGACATCCACTTCCTCGGTCTCGAAAGGGAAGTCAAGGAACGCGACCCTGGCCTCCTTGAGGGCCTCGGCGAGCTCGTCCTCGTGCTTCTTGTGGTCCAGGAACATTATATCGAAGAATATTGCCTTGGGATTCCCGGAGCCGATGAACTTGGTGAATTTGGCATGCATGTTCCAGGGATAGGGCCATACGATCCCCTGTTCCGTGAATTTCCTCGTGGTGTTCTCGTCAAGACCTATGATCATGATGTCTTTCCGTGCCCGCGGATTGGGCTTGGTAATCTTGACGCCTTCCTGGAGTTTTTTTGATTTTTCGGAAGGATCGCGCAGGAAGAACCGGAAATTGATGGACCCGTTTTCGAGCCCGTCAAGAAGGTTCGACTGCGTGTAGACGAGGCTGAAAACGATAAAGGTGATCATCGAAATCGCGATCCCGATGACGTAATTCTTGTGAGTCTGCAGGAATTTTTTCATGGACTGCACCCCGCGGCTGAAGGAATATCGGATATATGGCTTGCAGTTTCCGCCGGTTTTTGCCAATTTTCAAGTACTTTATTAAAGTGTTGACAAAAATAATTTCTGAAATAGGTGAATGCACATCGGAATCGTGAACGGACCGCCAACCGGGGATGCGCACCAGCCGGGTACGGAAAGGCCGCCAGGAGTTAAACGTGAATACCAAGGACACAATCGCGCAAATCGTCAAGGATGCGCTTGCGGGCGCGGCAGGCGAAGGGATCATGGCCGCGGCGGAGGCGCCCCCGGTTAAAATCGAGTATCCCAAGGAAGAGAGATTCGGCGATTACGCCACGCCGTTCGCAATGGAGGCGGCGCGCGTATTCCGGAAATCGCCCTTCGAGATCGGTACCGCGATCGCGAAGCACATTGAGAAATCATCCCTGGTGGAGCGCGTAGACGTCGTGAAGCCGGGATTCATCAATATTTTCCTTTCCGCGCGCTACCTCTGCGACGTGTTGCAAACCGTGCTTGCGGAAAAGGATTCGTACGGCAGGAACAGCAGGCAGGCTCCGCGCAGGATCAACATCGAGTTCGTGTCGGCCAATCCCACTGGGCCGCTTAACATCGTGTCGGCGCGGGCCGCCGCCATCGGGGACACGCTCGCAAACCTCCTCGAGGCCGCGGGAGACAGGGTCGACCGCGAGTTTTACGTGAACGATTTTGGCAACCAGGTCCTGCTGCTGGGACAGTCGGTACTCTGCCGTTACCGGGAGATCTCCGGTGAAACCGTGAGCTTCCCTGTGGACGGTTACCACGGCGCCTACGTGCGCGATATCGCCGCTCATATAAGGGAAAACTTTAACGCACAGGTGGAGGCTCTACCCTCGGATGACGAAAAGGCCGGCTTCATGGCGGTGAAGGCGATCGAATACAACGTTTCCGGCCAGAGGCACGACCTCGCGCGGTTCAACGTCAACTTCACGACCTGGTTCAGCGAGCGCGGGCTGCATGAATCCGGCGCCGTCGCGCACACGCGGGATGAGATGAAGGCGCGCGGGCTCCTGTACGAAGAGGCAGGGAAAACCGTATTTCGCTCAACGGATTTCGGGGACGACAAGGACCGAGTCGTGGTGCGCGACGACGGCCGCCCCACCTACATGCTCGCCGACATTGCCTACCACAGGGACAAGATCGCGCGCGGCTACGACCTTGTAATCGACATCTGGGGACCGGACCACCACGGCTACATCGCGCGCATGGCGGGAGCGATGAAGGCGTTTGGTTACGGCGAGGACGCCTTCCGCGTGCTCATCGCGCAGCAGGTGAACCTCGTCATGGAGGGAGAGCTCGTGAAGATGTCCAAGCGGCTCGGTAAGTTTTCAACTATGAGCGAGCTCCTGGACGAGATAGGCGTCGACGTTGCGCGCTATTTTTTCATCATGCGCTCGATCGACAGCCACCTGGACTTTGACCTCGCACTCGCGAAGAAGCAGAGCTCGGAAAACCCCGTGTTTTACCTCCAGTACGCCCACGCAAGGATATGCTCCATTTTCCGGGAGGCACAAAAGCGGGACCTGGGATACGAGCCCTCCGAGAGGGATGGCGCCCATTACGACAATCCCGAGGCGCTCGCGCTCCTGAAGCTGCTCGCGCGCTTTCCCGAGGAGATCGCCGACGCGGCGAACGCCTGCGAGCCGCACCGCGTGACCAATTACCTGCTCAGGCTCGCGCAGGGATACCACAGGTTCTACACCGAGCACCGCGTCCTCGCCGACGACGCCGTCCAGCGCAATTCGTACATGGCCCTGTGCGACGGGGTGCGCATCGTGCTTAAAAACGGGCTCGGCCTCCTAGGGGTGTCGGCGCCGGAAAGGATGTAGCGATGCCCGACGCCGCGATAGTATCCTCAGGCAGCGAGCTCATGTACGGGCGCGTCCAGGACGAAAACGCGTGCTTTTTGAGCGGGAGGCTGTTCGAGCGCGGGTTCACCGTGCGCGCGCACATGGCCGTGGGAGACAGCCGGGAGGATATCGCGCGTGCGGTCGCGGACGCGATGCGCATTGCGCCGCTGGTACTATTCACCGGCGGACTGGGCCCCACCGACGACGACCTCACCACGGAGACGCTTGCCGGCATGTTCGGGCTGGCCCTCGAGATTCACGGGCCTTCGCGAACGCGCATGGATGATTTTTTCGCGTCCATGAAACGCGTCGTGCTCAGGACCGATTTCAAGATGGTAACCGTTCCGCGCGGCGCCTTCGTTTTCCCGAACGAGGTGGGGCTCGCAGCAGGCTACGCGCTGGAAAATGAGGGCAGAATACTCGTCGTCATGCCGGGCGTTCCGCGCGAGATGCGCCGCATGTTCGACGCGCACGTGGCGGCATACCTGGAGAAGCATTTTCATCTGCCCCCCCGCGGCTTTCTGGTTGCCCGCGTGATACTCACGCGAGAGGCCGAGGTAAACGGCGCGGTCCTGGGACTGGGAAAACTCCTGGACAACGTCGAATGGGGAATTACCACCCGGCCGGGAATCAACACCGTTACCTTCTTGCAGAAAGCGGGACATGATTTACCCGCGGGTGAACTTGCCGACGGGCTCCGTCGCGCCCTGGGAGATAATATGCTTGCCATTTCGTCACCAAGCCTCGAGGATGAGCTCATCTCGCTCCTCAGGGAAAGGAATCTGACCCTGGCGTGCGCGGAATCGTGCACGGGCGGATACATCGCGAAGCGCATTACCGACGTCCCCGGCTCTTCCGACGTGTTCCTGGGGGGAGTGGTAGCCTACAGCAACGCCCTCAAGACCTCAATGCTGGGCGTGCCCGCATCCCTCATCCAGGAACACGGCGCGGTCAGTGTGGAGGTGGCCGCGTCAATGGCCCGGGGTATGCGCGAGCGCATTGGAGCGCACATAGCCGTCTCCACTACGGGAATCGCGGGACCGGGGGGCGGAAGCGCGCAAAAGCCCGTGGGGACGGTGTGCTTCGGGATCTCCGCGCCGCACGCAACCTGGACGCACACGACGGTTATCAGGGGCGACAGGGAGCGCGTGAGGGCCCTGGCATCGCTGCAGGCACTCAACTACGCGAGGACGTACTGTATCTCTATATGAAACGCGCAATCCTAATCATACTTACGGCGATCGTGCTGTGCCGGGGAACCGCTTTCCCCGCACAGAACGCGCAGTCCCATTACGACCAGGGCGTGGAGGCCTTCAAGTCGGGCAATTACGGCTCGGCGGAGCTGCTCTTCCGCAAGGTGGTTGAGTCGAGCGACAATTCCGAATTCAGGGACCGGGCGTGGTTTTACCTCGCGCTGGCGGTGTTCAACCAGAAAAAATACAAGGCGGCCATTTTTGAGTTCAACAGGTTTCTCCTTGCCTGCACGACGCAGGAGCTGTGCACGGAATCGCGCTTCTGGATCGCGGAGGCGCACTTCAATTTGAAAGAGTTCATCAGGGCCATCGACGAGTACAAGCGCTTCATGGGGCAGGGCAAGGGCACGCCCCTGGCGGTGAGCGCGCGGGACCGGATCGCCGAGATCTATTTTCTCCAGGGACGCTACGACGAGGCGGTGATCGAATGGAAGGAGGCGACGAACATCTCCACCAACGCGCTCGCCAACAACCAGCGGGTGGTTCGCATCGGGGATGCGCTCTTTCTCAACCAGAACTACGATGAGGCCCTCTCCGTACTCGAATCGCTCCTCGCGTCCAAGTCCGAAAAGCCCGTCGAGGCGCAGGCGAGGCTCCTCATGGGACGCATATACCAGATCAAGAACCGTCACAACGACGCCCTGCGCATGTTTTTCGAGATACCGGATTCCCTCCTGGACGAGGCGCCGTTTTACGAGGCGCAATACTACAAGGCGACGTCGTCGCTTGCGATGGGCGACCTGTATTCGGCGAAGCTCTACCTGGAATCGTTCATCCTGATCGGCAAAAAGTCGGACCTCTATTACAACGCGAAATACGAGATGGGCAAAATACTGCTGGGCGAGGGCAGGGAGAAGGAGGGGATCGAGTCGCTCGAGGAGGTGCGCAACTCCACCAGAAAGATGGGACTCAGAAGCCTCGCGGCGCTTGCATTGAGCGAGATATATCTCAGGCGCAATCCCCGGGACGCCATTCCCTACCTGGAGGACGCCGTCTCCCTCGAGGACCCCAAGGACCAGAAGAACGCGATGCTCTCCCTGAGCAGGGCCTACATCGACGCGGGAAGGCTGGAAGACGCCGAACGCATCCTGGGCCTGCTCATGAACACTTACGCCGAACAGCGGGACATCGACCTCGTGCAGTACCTCATCTCCAGGGTGTCGCTCGAGCGGGATGATCCGGATCGCGCGATCCAGGGATTCGAAAAGATTCTCGCGAAGCAGGATAATTCCGAATATTTCCGTGAATCGCTGTTTTACGCCGCTCAGGCGTTTACCAAAAAGGGCAATGGCCCGCGAGCGCTCGAGCTTGCGCGTCGCTACCTACAGTATCCCGACGCCCGGAAAAAATACGAGGCGTATGAGCTGCTCGTCTTCGGTTCCCTCGCGGCGAACGACCTCGCGGGAGCGGAACAGGCGATGAATGCCATAGTCGGCGGCTACATGGGGGAAAAGGGTGTCGACGAGGTCATTTACCGTTATGCGAAAGCATTGAAGGAGAGAAAGCTCGGCGACCGGCGCTACCTCGAGATGATCGTGAACGTCTTTCCCGATACGGATCTCGCCGGTGAAGTTCTTCTCAAATTCGGCGACGAGAAGTTCGACGCCAAGGATTTCCCCGCCGCAGAGCAGTATTACGCCCGGTACCTTTCGGTCAAATGGCGCAAGGAGGCCGGCTCGGTATTCCTCTACAGGCTCATATCGCTCCATTCGTCCGGCGCACACCAGGAGGTCGTGCGCGCATGCACCGAGCAGAAGCTTCCCCCCATGGACGAGTACACGGCGAAACAGGTTTCGCTCTGGCTGGGCCGGAGCTATTATGTCCTGGGAGATTACGATTCGGCGTACAAGAAAATATTCACCGGCCCGCTGAGCGACTACACGCCCGCGGACCTGCTAATCATCGCGAAGACCTCAATAAAGGTGGGCGACCTCCTCACGCGGCGCAGACCGTGAGCTCCTTCCTGCAGCCGGAAACGATGCTGTATGCCGA
>CALMJO010000552.1 GCA_937864375.1 uncultured Spirochaetota bacterium | reverse complement strand
CTCCCCATTCGAGGAGCAGGCGTATCGCCGTCATAATGCCGATTCCAGGAACGCTTTTCAGAAGTGTTACCTGCTTCTTGTAACGAGATGACTGTGCCAGGATTTTCAACTCTTTGATTAACTCCTTCTTGGTCTCCCACAGCGCTTCTATCAGCCTGTAATACGTTTCAAATGACACCCGAAGTGAGTAGGAGAGCTCAAGTCCATCCAGCGCCTTCTTCGCCTCTTTGTAATCCTTCCGGGTCCACTTTCCCGCCCTGAAGTGTCCGTCCAGACCGTGAAAGTCAATGGCTCTTCGTATCCTGTTGCTTTCACGCGTAATGTCTCTTTGCACCTGTTCGTACAACCTCGATAGTTGTCGATCCTCACGAAGCTGTTTATCCGGCACGTGACAACGCCCGCAATCCCGGTTCTCCAGGTTCTTGGCCAGCCTCCGGCTGTCCACGCGGTCATTCTTCTGGCGGCTGCACTTTTCCTCGGTTACTGTATGTGGTGGGGTCACAGTACACTCGAAACCGTCCTCCACTAGCCGATCGTGCAATCCAAACCCCCGGAATCCCGCTTCGTATACTATCTTGATCCTGCACCCAGGAAAGCTGTTCCTGAGGTAATTTTTTAGTCCATCATAGATCGCGGGCATGCTCGTTTCCTGAACTATCATGCCGCCGCTCCTCGCGCACACCACCCAGGTCCTCTTGGAGTCTTCGAGTCCCACGAAAACTTCTTGATTTTCCACCACATGCCGCTGTATATTCAAAGTGCTCATCAAGCTGCCTCCTTCTTTAAGGGATTTTGTTTGGCGACAATATCTTATTGAAGTAGGCAGCTTTTTCAATTCTTATCTGGATCTAACATAGTAAACCCATTCTTACACGCCCGTTAAGTTTGTTGCCGGCATAAGACGCCTGCAAGCGTTTTATTTCTTGACGAACCCGGCTCCGTAGGCTTGTCTACACGCACCATGAACACCTCCGTTTCCATAGGGAGCCTCACGCTCAGGAACCCGGTCACCGTTGCCTCGGGCACGGCCGGGTACGGGGAGGAGCTTTCGGGCTACTGCGACATCGCGCGCCTGGGGGCCATCTTCACGAAGGGGCTTTCCATCGAGCCGCGCCCGGGGAACAGGGGACCGCGCATACTCGAGACGCCCTCGGGCATGCTCAATTCCATAGGCCTGGAGAACGTGGGAATCGGGAAATTTCTTTCCCAGAAGATGCCCTTCCTCCGGGAAAAGGGCGCGACCGTCATCCCGAACGTGGCAGGGCACTCGGTGGACGAGAACGTGGAGCTCTGCCGGGTGCTCTCGGAGACTCCCGGCGTCGCGGCGCTCGAGCTCAACGTGAGCTGCCCCAACGTGAAGGAGGGAGGCATGGCCTTCGGGAGGTCCGTCCCCACCTTCACGGCGCTCGTCACGGCGGTGCGGAAGGTCGCGACCGTCCCGCTCATCGTGAAGCTCTCGCCCAACGTCACCGACGTCACGGAATTCGCGCGCGCGGCGAAGGACTGCGGGGCCGACGCGGTTTCGGCGGTGAATACGTTTTTGGGGATGAAGATCGACATCCGGAAGGGGAAGCCGCATTTCCTGAACAAGGTCGCGGGCCTCTCGGGACCGGCCATCCGTCCCATCGCGCTCAGGATCGTCTACGAGATGTGCGCGCGGGTGGACATCCCGGTGATCGCCATCGGGGGGATAGGCTCGATCGAGGACGTGCTCGAGTTCCTCATGGCGGGGGCGTGCGCCGTATCGATCGGCACCATGACGCTCGTTGACCCGCGCGCGCCAATTAGCTGCGTCGAGCGGCTCGAGGACTACATGCATACCACGGGCGTGTCCGATGTAAGGGAAATAATCGGGCGCGCCCAGACCGCATGAAGCTTCCGTTACGCGAAATTTAATGCCTGAAGGAATATCATCATGAACTACTGGAACACGCGGCTCAAGAACATGGCCGAATACATACCGGGCGAACAGCCCGACAACCTGGACGAGTTCATCAAGCTCAACACCAACGAGAACCCGTTCCCGCCGTCGCCCGCGGTGCTGGAGGCGCTCAGGAAGGCCTGCACCCCGGACCTCAGGCGCTATCCCAATCCCACAACGATGAAGGTACGCGAGCTCTTCGCGCAGCAGAACGGGCTTTCGGCCGACAACGTCTTCGTGGGCAACGGCTCCGACGAGATCTTCACGCTGCTCTTTCGCGGCTTCGTGGACCCCGAGGGCCGGGCGGGCTTTCCCTATCCCTCGTACTCGCTCTACTACACGCTCGCCGAGGCGAACGGCATCGCCTATGAGAAGATCGACCTTGACGAAAACCTGGACGTGAACTTTGCCGGCTTCATAAAGAAGAAGTGCAACCTGGCGATCGTCGCCAACCCGAACAATCCCACGGGCAAGGGGGTCGACGTGAAGGAGATCCGCGCCTTCCTGGGAAAGTTCAAGGGCCTGCTCGTCGTGGACGAGGCCTACGTGGACTTTTACGGGGAGACGGCGCTCCCGCTGGTGAGCGAGTTCGGGAACCTCGTGGTGACGCGCTCGCTCTCCAAGTCCTATTCGCTCGCGGGACTGCGCGTGGGGCTCGCCGTCGCGCAGCCGGCGGTCATCCGCGGCTTCATCAAGCTCAAGGATTCCTACAACGTTGACCGACTCGCCGAGGCGGGTGCGCTGGCGGCGCTGGCCGACGCGAAGAACTTCAAGTACAGCACGCGCATGGTGCGGGAGAACAAGGAGTTCCTGGAGGAGAAGCTCGCGGAGATCGGGTTCCAGATCGT
The DNA here is from genome assembly GCA_937864375.1 of uncultured Spirochaetota bacterium. Classification (GTDB taxonomy): domain Bacteria; phylum Spirochaetota; class UBA4802; order UBA4802; family UBA5368; genus FW300-bin19. The sequence goes on along the minus strand of CALMJO010000552.1, from coordinate 21,735 downwards.
TCCTTCGAAGGCGAACTTCATCTTCGTGAAGCACCCCAAAGTCGCCGCGAAAAGCATATACGAGGGGCTCAAGGAACGCAAGATACTGGTGCGCTGGTTCAACGGGCCGGTGCAGTCGGAGTACGTGCGCATAAGCGTGGGTACGATGATGGAGATCCGCACGCTCGTCAAGGAGCTCGCGGCTATGGTATGAGCCTCACGAGCTTCCCCTTCGCGTTGGTGATCTCGCTCTTGCCGATGAGCTCCTTTAATAGAAGCTCGCGCCTGGCGTATTTCCCCAGGTCGCGCTTGTCCATCCAGATGGAAAGCGATTCGCCCCCCCCGGGCCCCGACCACCGGAACCCCACGACCATTCCCGTGACGCGCTCCTCGGCGAAGAGCGCGCTGCCTGACCAGGCCACGGTGACGATGTCGCCCAGCTGCGATTCGAGGATGCGCTGCGCGCTCTTCTCGAAGGGATCGCCGGGATCGTACGACCCGCGCGGCGCGCTCACGTCGAGCCCCAGGTAGTAGCGCTCCCTCTTCCCGTCTTTGCGGTCGTGGTAGATCCCTATGCTCTGCTCCGCGACGGTCAGCTTCTTCCTGCCTGCGAGCACGAAGCCGATGGTGAGGAGGCAGCGCTCGTGCTTCCTGTGGTAACCGGCGCCGCCGGCGGTGTATTTTTCCGGGTTGACGAGGAGCGCGCGGCTGGATGCATCACGGACAGCTTCCTCCTGGAGGGCCGCGCTCTCCACGTTTTCCTGGGGCCGCACGTCGGCGGGCATGCGGTCCTTGTCCGGGCCAGAGTAGCAGCGGGACGAGACGACAAGCGGCGAAGACAACAGCAGGAATGATGCAAGGATCAGCAGTCTTTTCATGGGCATGGTCCGCAGGGAATTATTTTCGCGCCGCGCGCTGGTGCATGTATGGGGAGCCGGGGCCGCGCCTGTCAAGCGGTTTCAGTTCTGCATGAAGTCAAGAAAGCGCTGCAGCGCCTCGGGAAGCTTGCCCTCTCCGTCCGCGTATTTCTTGAACTTGCGCTGGTAGCCCGTTAATTCGCGGTTGCGGATGTTCTTGAACTTGGTGGCGATCTCACTGAAGACCGGCATGTTTTCCAGCTTGTCGCGCACGTCTTTCCTGAACGGGACGTAGCGGTACATCATCTCGCGCACCACGGCGTTGCACTTCATGATGCCCTCGCGCTCGAACAGGACCCACATGATGTAGTCGTCGGCGAAACGGTCGCGGTTCGTGCGTATGCTCTTGAAGCGCTCCTCGATGGAAGCCTTCGTTTCGACCGAGAGCTTGGACATCTTCTTGAAAAAGTTGACGTAGTCGAAGTACACGCCCGTGAGTCCGCCCTCCACCGGGTCCGCCCACATGGCGCCCTTGAGGGTGCGGTTGAGCTCCCAGCGGAAGCAGGCGAAGGTGTGCGCGAGGTTCTTCTGGAGGTCGCCCATGAAGAGGGTGGGAATCACGATGCGGCCCCGGCTCTTCCTGTTCGTTCCGTCGAGCTCCTGCCAGAGCATGCTCTTGGTCCCGAACGAGGGGATCAGGATGAAGCTGGGAAGGACCTCCTCCTCGATGATCTCGCGCGCCTCGCCCACCTTTTCGATCACCTCGCGGTAGAAGACCGAGTAGTCGATCTCGCGGAGGTTGCGGGCGATGGAATCAAGCTTCTTCTTGGAGGTGTAGAAATTCGCCGGGTTTCCCTTGATGACCATGTTGGTCAGGATGGGAAACGCGGTGGCGGTGGAACCCGAGCAGACCGCCATGGTGTTGAGCAGCCTGTGGTCGACCTCGTACATTACTCTCTTTAAATTCTCGTCCGCACCCGCGGCCATGTCGTCTTTTCCCTTGCTGCGGTGCTTTTCCTCCTCGCGCAGGTGCGCCTCGTAGGTCATACCCATCTCGTTGATGCTTGGATTTTCCTTTCCCTCGTAGATGAGCGAGAGGAACTCGTCCTCGAAATAGATGGGGAAATCCGTGATCTCCTGGGAGCGCAGCGTGAGCGAGTGGAGCTCCGTCACCTGGGCCTCGTCCATCATGGTCTCGTCGAGGAAGCCAAAGTTGAGCATGAGCCTTACCGGCGCGGGGGTGGACGGCTCTTTCTTGCTCCGTATGAAAACCTGCTTGTAGAGGTCGTAATACATCTTCGCGATGAGGCGGCGGGTCTTTCTTCCTTCTATTTCCGTGCTGAAGGGATTGGCGCTCTTCTTGAACTCGTTGAGGGCCTTGAGCATGTTCGTCTGGAATTCCTTGTCCACCACCGCGAACTCGAAGATCTGCTGCAGGGAGTTCTGGTAGAGCGTCCCGGTGGACCGGGCCCGGCCTCCCCCGGGGGCTGGCGCCGCTGCCGCCGCGGCCTCCCTGGACGGCGCCGCCGCGGCTGCGGCGGGACGGTCCTTCTGGCCGGTGTAGAAATCATGGAGCTTCTTGAACGCCGGGTACTCGTCGGAGAGCTTCTTCCCGGAGATCTCCTCGAAGAAGTTGTGAAACTTCACGGACACGGAAAGGAAATTCTTCAGGAAGTCGTCGGAGATCCTGCCGTTCTTCTGCCACGCGTTGAGCGCCCCCTGGTCGATCAGGAATCCCGCCCAGCTCTCCTGCGCCCCGTACAGCTGGGACAGCTCCTCGTCTATGGAAGTATGGATGGCTTCGATGCGGTCCAGGACCTTCATGAGGTTTTCGGCGATCGTTTCGAAGATGTACGCGGGAATCGCCGGGTCGCTGCGCATGACCGGGAGGAGCATGTTCCCGTCAAGGCGCCCCAGGCGGGACATGAACATGCACTGACGCATGTCGACGAGCGACTCGAGCGGGAGCCCCGGGTACGCGTATTTCTTCTTGAGCATGCTGCTGTTGTCCTTGATGAGGAACTTCGCGTCGATCACGGACGGAAAGGTGCCGCCGCTGCGCGAATAGGCGTCGAACACCTGGTCTGCGCGCGCAAGGAGCTGGTCGGGCGCGGTCCCCCAGCCGATCTTCCTGTAGATGAGGCCCATGTTGTCGTTCACGAGGGCGAGGTTCTGGTAGAGCCTCGCGTACTTGGCCGCGTCGCTGATGGAAAGCTCGAGCCGCTTTATCACGTGGCTGAAGAGGTTCATCGCGAGCGAGGGATTCTCCGAGAGGACCTGCGTAATGCCGCCCTCCCGTATGGGGTACTTCATGACCATGGAGTCTTCGATCGCGCGGACGGATTTCTTGTAGGGCTCGTTGAAGAGTATGCTCATCCCGGAGATGACGCTCTTCTCCTGGATGACGCCTACGCGCCTGCTCCTGGAGATCAGGATGTCGGAATGAAGATCGACGTATTCGGCGGGCGCGGAGAGGATCTCCACTGCCCCGCTCTGGAGGTAATAGATATATTTAGGCTCGCTTCCCTGAACGATCAGCAGCTCGCCCTTGCGAATCGCCTCACCCTTGTTATCCGCCATTGCTCCGTAATCCTTTAGTGCGGGCCGCTTGCCGCCCTGGAGATGTTTGTGTGCGCACCAAAGCCTAACTGTAGTTAAATTTCGGCATATTTTTCAATAAATTTATTTATCGGGGGGGATTTTTTATGGAATCCAGGTACTCCTCCCATTCCGCGGGGAGAAGGTAGTTCTTCCTGTTGTTGCACTCCTTGCAGGCGGCGACGATGTTGAAGCGCTCCGAGGTTCCCCCGCGCGAAAGCGGGATGATGTGGTCCATGGTGAGGCCGTGGGGACCGACGGTCTTCCCGCAGTAATGGCACGTTCCCGCCGCGATTTTTTTTCTCCACCATGCTGTAGTCCTGAGCTCGCGCGCCCTGTTCTTTTCCTGGAGCGGCACGGGCCCCGGTCCCTGGAGGGCGTCCGCCCGCGCGCGGGCGCGCGGCCTTTTCCTGTCCCGGTTCTCGTCCTTGCGTCCCATGGCGCTACGCGCCCGACGGCCGGGAACCGAACCGCGCGTCGGCGGTCAGCCGGTAGCCGTTTATGAACGATGCCGCGTCCATCGCCTTTTTGCGTTCGGGCTGGAGCGAGAGCACCTCGAGAAACCCGCTTCCCGTTCCCACCAGGAGTCGCTTCTTCCGGTGCACGAACAGGACGCCGGGCGCGGGAGCGCACGGCGCCTCTTCCGCCAGGGGCGCGGTCTTCCATATCTTGAAAAGCATGTCCCTGAAACCGGTCATCGCTCCCGGCTTGGGGTTGAGCCCCCTCACCAGATTGTTGATCTGGACGGCCGGCATGGTCCAGTCGATGCGCGCGGTCTCCCTGTCGATCTTCCCGCAGTAGCTCGCCTGCGCCTCGTCCTGCACGACGGGCGCGGCCCTTCCGGATTCGAGCAGGCGGATGGATTCGACGAGGAGGTGTGAGCCCGTCGGCAACACGATTTCGTAGAGCTCGCCCGCGGTGATGGAATCGGTGAGCGGAATCTCGCGTTGCATAACGATGTCGCCCGCGTCCAGCCGCTCGTTGATGAGCTGCACGGTGACGCCGGTCCGGGGCTCGCCGTGCATGATCGCCCATTCTACCGGAGCGGCCCCGCGGTAGCGCGGGAGGAGCGAGGGGTGCAGATTGATCGTGCCAAGCCTCGGAAGCGTGAAGACCTCGCGTGGAATGAGGCGCCCGTAGGCGACGACGACGAAGATGTCGGCGTTGAACGATTTGAGGGCGGCGATGAAGGACTCGTCCCTGAGCGATTTCGGGTGAAGGACCGCGATGCCGTGGGCGCGCGCGACCTCCTTGGCGGGGCTGCACGTGATCTGGAGGTCCCTGCCCGCCGGCTTGTCGTCCCCGGTGACCAGGAAGGCGATGTCAAAGTGAGTGGTCAGGTGTTCGAGGGCGTAGGCCGCGATCCCGGGCGTGCCAAAGAACCCGATCCTCATGATGCCTTGTTCATCTTCTTGATTTTCTTGAGCTCCTGGGTGAGCTCCTTCCGGGCGAAGTCCTCCAGGTAATCAATAAAGAGGACCCCGTCCAGGTGGTCCACCTCGTGCTGGATCACGCGCGCAAGTAGCCCGTCCGCGTCGAACGCGAGCTCCTTTCCCTCGGGCGAAACGGCCTTCACGGAGATCTCGACCGGCCTCATGATTTCCGCCGTGATGCCCGGCACCGAGAGGCATCCCTCCTCGTAGGGATCCAGGATGGTCGATCGCTTCGTGATAACCGGGTTGATGAGCGCCATCGCGGGCCCCTGGTAATGTTCCAGGTCGAGCACGATGAGCCGCGAGCCCACGTCCACCTGCGGCGCCGCAAGGCCGATCCCGTTGGCCCGGTACATGATGTTGAACATGGACTCTATGAGGTCGATGAGCCCGTCGTCGATGTCTTTAATCGCACGGGCCTTCTCACGGAGCGCCTGGCTTCCATAATATACCAATCGTTTTTTCGTCGCTATCCTGGTCAAACCGCTTCCTCGTCCCTGTTGTCCGGCCTGATTCACAATAGAATAATATACCGCGGGCGCGCGGAATAATCAAATCCAAAACGGGCCCGTGTGTGAATTCAAAAAATAACGGCTATTTTATGCAAATACTTTTCCCTTTAATTTTTTATGGACACCCGCCCGACATTAAAGTAAATTATGTTGACATCGCCGTGCAGGTGAGCACAGAATTCCATTTTTTTCCTGGATGCGTGCGCTGCCTCAGGGTGAGGCGAGCTGTGCCGATTGACGATGTTTCGAGGTGTTTCTATTGAAGATTTCCGGTGCCGAAATTCTTATTGAGAGCCTGAAGAAGGAAGGGGTCGAGGTGATGTTCGGCTATCCCGGCGGGGTGGTCATTCCCATCTTCCACCACATCTTTGACGCCCCGTTCAGGTTCATACTTACCAGGCATGAGCAGGGAGCCGTTCACGCGGCGGACGGCTACGCCCGCGCGTCCGGAAAGGTGGGAGTCGCGCTCACGACCTCCGGTCCCGGCGCGACCAACGCCATCACGGGGATCGCGACGGCCCACATGGACTCGGTGCCCCTCGTGGTCATCACCGGACAGGTTTCCACGAGCATGATAGGCAACGACGCCTTCCAGGAGGCCGACACCACCGGCATCACGCGCCCCATCACCAAGCACAACTACCTGGTCCAGGACGTGAACGACCTGGCGCGCATCGTGAAGGAGGCATTCTATATCGCCTCGACCGGCAGGCCCGGTCCCGTCGTCATCGACATCCCGGTGGACGTGTCAAAGGGCGAAGCGAAGTTCGCATACCCGGACGAGGTGAGCCTGCGCAGCTACAAGCCAGTCTACAAGGGGCACCCGGTCCAGATCGAAAAGGCGTGCAGGCTCATCGAGTCCTCGAAGCGTCCCGTGATCTACGCCGGGGGCGGGGTGATCTCGTCCAACGCCTCGGACGATCTCGTCGCCTTCGTCCGGAAGACGGGAATCCCCATCACCACGACGCTCATGGGGCTTGGCGCATACCCGGAAACCGACAGGCTCTCGCTCAAGATGCTGGGGATGCACGGCACCTTCTACGCCAACCGCGCCGTCCACGATTCCGACCTGCTCATCGCGGTGGGCGCGCGCTTCGACGACCGTGTGACCGGAAACGTGAACGAGTTCATTCCCGAGGCGAAGGTGATCCACGTCGACATCGACCCCGCCAGCGTCTCCAAGAGCGTACAGGTGGACATTCCCATCGTGGGCGACTGCAAGTCGGTGCTCCACGAAATGACGAAGATAGTGAAGCCCCCGCAGATACAGGAATGGGTCGAAAAGATATTGAAGATCAAGGAAGAGAACCCCCTTACCTACGGCACGGCGGGAACCAAGATCAAGCCTCAGATGGTGATCGAACGGATCTACGAACTCACTAAAGGGGCCGCCATCATCACCACCGAGGTGGGCCAGAACCAGATGTGGGCGGCCCAGTTCTACCAGTTCACCGAGCCCAGGAGCTTCATAAGCTCGGGGGGCCTGGGGACCATGGGGTTCGGGTTTCCTGCGGCCATAGGCGCGCAGCTCGCGCGGCCCGACAGGCGCGTCATCGACATCGCGGGGGACGGCTCCATCCAGATGAACATACAGGAGCTCATCGTCGCCGTGCAGCACCGGCTCCCCATCATCATCGCGATCCTGAACAACGGCTTCCTGGGCATGGTGCGCCAGTGGCAGCAGCTCTTCTGGGACAAGCGCTATTCACACAGCTGCATCAGCTTCGCTCCCGACTTCGTGAAGCTCGCCGAGGCCTACGGCGCCGCGGGCATCAGGATCGAGTCACGGGACGAAGTGGACAAGGCCATAAAAAAGGCGCTGTCGATCAAGGACAGGCCCACCATACTCGATTTCCACGTGGACAGGGAAGAGAACGTGTACCCGATCATCCCGGCCGGCAAATCGGTAAAAGAAATGATCACGAGGGAACTCGTATGATGCACGTAATCTCCGTCAAGGTGGAAAACAGGTTCGGCGTGCTCGCCAGGGTCGCGGGACTCTTTTCGGCGCGCGGCTACAACATCGACTCCCTCACCGTGAGCCAGACCGAGCACAGCGACATCTCGGTCATGACCATCGTGCTCACGGGCGACGACCGCATCATCGAGCAGGTGAAGAAGCAGCTGAACAAGCTCATAGACGTCATCAAGGTCACCGACCTCACGGGGCACGCTTCCGTCCAGAGGGAGCTCGCCCTGGTGAAGGTGAACGCGTCGCCCGCCAAGCGCACCGAGGTCTTCCAGATCGCGGAAATCTTCAAGGCCCAGATCGTGGACATCTCGCTCAAGACCATCGCGCTCGAGGTCACCGGCGATCCCGAGCGGATCGACAGCTTCATTGAGCTCCTGCGGCCGTACTCGATCAAGGAGATGATCCGCACCGGGCGTGTCTCGATGGCCAGGGACTGAGCGCCCGCGCATAAAACTATTGACACGCGGCCGGTCGCGGCGAATATAGGCGCTCCGGAAACGCTTCCCGCGGGCGCTCCCGGCAGGGGATCTTAAATCCAGCATTCAATCCGCAAGGAGGATTCATATGGCAAAAATGTATTACGACAGCGACGCCGACCTGGGGCTGCTCAAAAATAAACTCATCGCCGTCATAGGCTACGGGAGCCAGGGACACGCACAGGCGCAGAACCTGCGTGACAGCGGGCTGCAGGTCATCATCGCCGAGCTTCCCGGCACCGAAAACTTCGCGCTCGCGGAGTCGCACGGCTTCAAGCCCGTCTCCGCGAAGGAGGCCGCGCAGAAGGCGGACATCATCCAGATCCTGGCGCAGGACCACATCCAGGCGAAGCTCTACAAGAGCGACGTGGAGCCCAGCTTAAAGACCGGCAAGACGCTCGTGTTCTCGCACGGCTTCAACATCCACTTCGGGCAGATAGTGCCTCCCAAGGAGGTCGACGTGATCATGGTCGCCCCCAAGGGACCGGGGCACCTGGTGCGCAGCGAGTACGAAAAGGGAGCGGGCGTGCCCTGCCTCATCGCGATCCACAACGACGCCTCCGGCGGTGCGAAGCAGACCTCTCTCGCCTACGCCAAGGGGATAGGCGCGACGCGCGCGGGCGTCATCGAAACCACATTTAAGGAAGAAACGGAAACGGACCTCTTTGGCGAGCAGGCGGTCCTTTGCGGCGGCGCGTCGGAACTGGTGAAGGCCGGGTTCGACACGCTGGTGGAGGCCGGGTACCAGCCCGAGATCGCGTACTTCGAGTGCCTGCACGAGCTTAAATTGATCGTGGACCTCTTCTACCAGGGCGGGATCAACTACATGCGCTACTCCGTGTCCGACACGGCGGAGTTCGGCGACTACGTGAGCGGCCCGCGCATCGTCAACGCCGCCACCCGCGCCGAGATGAAGAAGATCCTCGCCGAGGTGCAGGACGGCTCGTTCGCGAAGCGCTGGATCAAGGAGAACGAGGACGGGCGCCCCTTCTTCAACAAGGTGCGCGAGGAGCAGAAGAACCACAAGATCGAAAAGGTGGGGGCCGAGCTTCGCAGGATGATGAAGTGGATCAACGCGAAGTAGCATTCTCCCGTAACGCGGAAGTACTGTGCGCAGGGGCGCGGAAACCAATCCGGGCCCCTTGTTTTTTGATGCGCAGGATGTCGCAGTTTCCTCGCAAATAGTTCTTGACATACTCTGCATATTGTAATTATTGATTACAATATGCAGAGTTTAATAACCCGCTCACTTGCCTCCACCCTGGCGAACAGGCTCCAACACAATCCGGCTGTCGCGATTCTTGGACCGAGACAGTGCGGCAAATCCACCCTGGCCCGTTCGATACTCGCTTCCCATAAAAATGCCGTATTCCTCGACCTGGAAAGCCCTTCCGATCTGCGGAAAATCGACGATATTGAGGCTTTCTTCGAAATCAACCTGAACAGACTGGTTTGCCTCGACGAAGTTCAGCGCGCTCCGGAAATATTTCCCGCGCTGCGGAGCATCCTCGACAGGAGCGGCATGAATGGACGCCTGCTGATTCTGGGATCCGCGTCACGCGACCTTCTGCGACAAAGCTCCGAATCCCTGGCCGGCAGAATTGCCTACCTGGAGCTCACCCCCTTTTTGAATTCCGAAGTTAACCCGGGGCATGATGCGGCAAAATTGAGAAAAATCTGGCTAAGGGGAGGCTATCCGAGGAGTTTTCTTGCCGCGGAAAGCGAAAGCGCGTTATGGCGCACCGATTTCATTAAGACTTACCTGGAAAGAGATATCCCCCAGCTGGGATTCAACATCCCCGCTGCGTCCATGAGGCGATTGTGGACCATGTGCGCGCACTCGCACGGGCAGACGCTCAATTATTCGAAAATTAGCGAGGCCATGGGAGTGAGCCACAATACCGTCCGATCATATATCGATATCCTTGCCCGGACCTTCCTTGTCAGAATACTTCCTTCGTACAGTACAAATGTAAAGAAGCGCGTAATAAAATCGCCCAAATGCTATATCAGGGATACGGGCCTGCTGCACTCGCTGCTCGAGATAGAATCGTGGAACGATCTCCTTGGGCATCCCATATACGGTTACTCGTGGGAAGGCTTCGCGATCGAAAATATTCTTTCCGAGCTTCCCACGTGGACGGCCTCTTATTACCGCGGTTCAACGGGAGCGGAGATCGACCTGATACTGGAAAAAGGACAAAGAAGGATTGCAGTGGAATTCAAGGTTTCCTCTGCACCCGAACTGGGAAGAGGCTTTTACCATGCACGGGAAGCCCTTGCAATTACGGAATCATGGGTGATCGCTCCCGTACCCGGGCCCTATCCGATGCCCAAAAACATTACCGTGGCGCCGTTATGGCATTTCATTGAAGGAATGAGGGAGAAGCCGCATGGTACGCGGCGATAGACGCATCCGGTGAAAACCATTCCCGCAAAATGAAGAAGATCCTCGCCGAGGTGCAGGACGGCTCGTTCGCGAAGCGCTGGATCAAGGAGAACGAGGACGGGCGCCCCTTCTTCAACAAGGTGCGCGAGGAGCAGAAGAACCACAAGATCGAAAAGGTGGGGGCCGAGCTTCGCAGGATGATGAAGTGGATCAACGCGAAGTAAGCCGGTTCGTATAAATAGAAGCCCCGCCAGGACATGCCGCGTATCCCGATAATTTCCCTGATGGAGCGTCCCTTTGTGCAAAAAAACATATGGATCGCCGCGTGATGATCTCCAGCACTGCGGCTCCTTGTACAGCCTTTCCTGCCCAGGGATTAATGATTGGGCAATAAAGTTTCTTTGAAAAGTACACTTGCAAGAGATATGGGTATACCATAGCACGCTTCTCGGAAAGAGGATTCGTTTCCCGGGTATTGATAAATGATGGAAGGAGTGTACCATGTTAAAATTATTCGCATTTTCAATCGGCATCGGCGTTGGATTATTTTTCGTGCTTTCAAATGTATATCCAGTCCAGTATAAATGCGTTTATTCCGACTGGATGGGTGTAATCTATTGCAAGGACAATTCAACCAGGGATTTATGCAGTCAGGTGGACGGTGAGTATCTTATTGGAGCATGCGACGCCTCCGACTATCGATCCGAACAGAAGAAACCAAAATATACGGGGACACAGGCGTCATGCCTTGAAAAATGCGCATCGCGCTGCACCCTCTTGAGCGAATATGAAAGAAAATCATGCGTCAGCTCATGCAGGGCCCAATGCGGTATTTACGATTAAAATTTAAGCCTCCAACCTGGGGGCTTTTTGCCGGAGAAGGGCAGGTTCAAGAAGGAGCTTACTTCCGGGAAGCGGGGTTATGTCCGGGAACTCTTTCCCGGAAAGAGGACGCAGATTCCTAAATAGATATCGAAAAGAAATTACCCGGGAAGAAAAGCCTGCAAGACGCGCTTATCATTTCTTCCCGGCGGATGTTTTACCGATGGTGAAAATGCCTTTATTCAGGTCCCAGTTCAGCTCGATGGAGTCCGAGTAGCATCCTTCGAGGAGTTTCATCACTTTCTCCTTTTCGGCATCGACCAGGTCTCCCGACCGCAGGCCCGAGCAGGCTCCGGTGAGACTCACCGAAACGGTGATCACGGTTCCGTACCGCGGCAGTTCATACTTCAGGCGCGCGCGCTCCGCATGCGGCCGGTATGTTTCAAGTCCTTTCCGGTCGCATTGCTCACTCTGGAACAGCGCCAGGGGGAGCGCGGGCACGATCCCTGATTTGATCTCTTCCATCATTCCATTTTTGTATTCATGGAACTTTAGGTCGCACGTATCAATCACGCCGTCGAAGTCGCTCCTCGACACGGCAAGAATAGACCTATTATCATTCGTAATAAAGAGAGCTGCCTCGATGGTTTTCATGCCGCCGCCTGTGCCGGGGTCGGTCCATTTCAGGTACCCGTTCCCGATATCAACATCAACTTCGATCTCTTCCCCGACGATCCCTTCGGCATACCATTTCGCGTTTCTGCTTTGCAAGGATCCCGGGTTCAGGAAATTATAGAATTCAACGATTGTCTTAGGGGCCTTCGGATTCCGGGCCGCCAGCGTGTCGGAAAAAATCATGCAGAAAATGCCTGCGGACAGCAGCATCGCGATGCAATTTGATGCGGTTTTCATATGCTCCTCCGGAAGACCGTTTTCGATAGTAAGGTATATCAAACAACGGGAGCATACAACTACTGTTTAGCAAAAGCAGGACGGAAACGACTGGGCTGCAGGGCGCTCCTCGCCGAGAGGTCCCGGTAGCGCTTCACAGGCCAGTGGATGAAATTCACCGGGAGGATAAATTTTAAGCCCTCTGCCCGGGGCTTTCTGTCGGGGATGGGTGTTCTTTTTATGGGGCACACTTCCGGTAGCGGGGTTATGTCATGAGGCTTTCACCTTGGCGAGGACGAAATTTCCTTGATGCCAATAGTGATTATGGAGTCCTCCAAGCACCGGTTTTAAGCGGATGCCGGCACAATCTGGAGGACGGGAATGCTTGCCCGGAGGTTCTTCTACGGGATATACTGAATAAACTGCGCTCGGACAGTATGCCGGAAGAAACCGTTCTCGCTACCTCAATAAAGGGGCTCAATCTGTTTCGAATCGAGAACTCCTTTTAGCGGACGCCATACTCGTACAACCGGAGAATACCGTCTCACCTTCATCGGAACCCTGATACTCGCCTCGTTGCATTGTTGTCAATCCCCGGAATACGGGAGCGCAATCCCAAGAAAATAAGACGTGTTTTTCCGGATCAGGTTCACTCGAAGGAGATGAGCCCATTGACGAATGTAAGCACATCATCGGCCAGAGCCAGCGCACCCTCCGCCATCGTTCGGTTAAAGGTTTCGGCCGGGATTCCATTGGGAATCCCATTGGGGTATCGCGCGGTAATATAATAGGTGTCGAGAACCGACCAGTTCCCGCATTTCTCCTTGAACGCGCCTTCAAGCAGGGCGGCTTTTTCCGACAATTTCACGATTGAATGCCCAAGGACAAGCTCTTCGCCGCGCGCGTAGAGATATGCCTTGAGGCCCTTTTCCCCGATCTGCTGGCACAGGAAGCAAATAATGTGGTAACCGCCGTTCTGCCCGAATATATTCCGGTCCCATTTGAAATCCTCCCTGGCCTGCTGGTACCAGCGGCGGCCCTCTTCAAACGGCCGGTTTCTCATAGATGATCTTTCCTTCCTGCAGGATGTGGTGTAAAAAGGGACGGTCCCGGTTTCTCATTATTTCCTGCGGGGTATAGCATATAATGTCGATGTCGGCCGGGGCTGCTATCGCCGCAAGGATGTCGGCGCTCCGTGAAAAATAATCCTTGTCGCTTTCCATGACGACGAGCAGATCGAGGTCGGAAAGAGCGTCAATGCGCCCGTGTGCCGTTGACCCGAATTGAATGACCGTGCGTATGTTGTGATGCAGGCGCGCGTAGGCCTGGATCGCATCAAGCGCCTTCGCGATCGCCGCACGGTTTTCTTCGCGATGCCGTTCCAGGGTCTTCATCGGGGGCTTTAATAAAAAGGCGGCAATTATTGCCCATCGTCAACCATAAAACGCGGTGCTCCAGGGGAGCACCGGCTTTCTGCCCGGACTCTTTGGCTATTAATAGTCATGCCGGGGCGCTCCCCCCGGCAACTGGACACGGTTTCGTTTCACCCTCTACATCGCCATCATGCATCCCCACTCGAAGCTGTATCCCTTCTCGTTGACGACCCTCTTGTACAGAGGCATTGCCGCGAATGAATTATACTTGAGAGCCCACCAGAGCCTCACTCCGCCATCCGCGTAGTAATTCACGCCTCCGCCGGCGCCGAATCCCGATTCCTGGTTCCACCAGCCCTGCGCAGAAAGCATGGCGAGCAGGAACTCGAGCTTCACGTACACGTCGTTGCGGCCCTCGGCGATGGCCGTTTCCGGGATGCGGGTATAGTTCGCGTCCAGCTGCACCCGCCAGAGCGATGCGATGCTGGAGTAGCTGTCAAGGTTATGGGCCAGTATGCCGCTGGAACCTGCGAGCGCCCTGGAAGAGAGCCTCTGGAAAACGCCGCCCTGGTAGGCGGAGAATTTATGCTCACCCTCGACGTCCATGGTCGAACAGAAATAGGGAGTGAGCATGTAGCGCCTGCCCCAGAATGAGAGCTCCGTCGCCGTCCGCGAGAACGCGGGCGCCTTGACGATGCTCGTCGCCACCAGCGCCTTGAGCACCAGGAAGTCCAGGTCCCAGTCGAGCTCGGCGAGCAGGCGGTGGTAGCTTACGTCGGGGTCCTTGTAGAGCCGATTGTAGCCGTTGGAAGCATCAAGCTCCCGGACGGCGTAATTGTAATAGTCGTCACCGGCGCCGTCGAACGGCGTGGGCTTCCCGTTTTTCAGGTACACGCCGTCGTCGTCCAGGGTGAAGGTTCCGTAGATGTATCCCGCCCGCAGGTAGTTCTTTTTCCCGTACCAGCTCAGCGCGGCAATGTGCGTGGCGGCGATGTTGTTGCTCGCGAGGAACTGGATATCCGGGTTCCCGTCCCCGCTTGCCTGGAATGCGTAGCCCGCCATGATGGTGTAGCTCTGGCCCGAATCGGTTTTGTAAACGGGCACCTCGCACAGCAGGCCCGCGAGGTACTGCTGCGCGGTGAGTATGGCGCTGCCACCCAGCTTGAACGGCTTGCGGGTCGCCATGATGCTGTCATAGAACTCGAAGAAGAAAACCTCGGTATCATGCACAAAATACGGCGAAGGCGGCGTGGTGTAGTCGAGGGCCGCGACAGGCGCGGTGAATGCGAAAATTGCGAACACTACGAGTGCGGTAATGGTTTTCCTGGTCATCGCGTTATCACCTCCTTTAATGTACGATCGCGGTCAGCGCTATGGCGGGCACGTACGAAACGAACACGTTCTTCTGCTCGAATCCCCAGATGGCCCTGAAGCTGAATCCAAGGTGAAGCACCTCGGTGAGCTGAAGGTTGTATCCGGCTATGGCCTGGGCCGAAATGCCCATGTCCCCGTACCGTAGGTACGGGACCCCGTCTATCTGCGGGGTTACGAGGTCAATATGGTAGCCCGTGCCGCCGCCAATGTACAGCTTGTCGGTAAGCATAAGCCTGAAATTGGCCATCAGGGGTAGCGTAATGTAGTTCAGTTCAAAGGAGTGGTCCACCGCGCCCCCCTTCGTCCAGACGTCTCCCGATTGCGTCGCCTTCATGGTCTTGTCGTAGGAATAGACGCTGTTTACGCAGAAGGTGAAGCCAATCTGCAGCTTTTCCCCGCCCCACAGGTCGAGTCCCGCGGCGTACTGGTCGCGCTTCACGGGCTCCGGAATTTCTTCCGCGAGGCGGTCCAGGTAGGTTCCCGAGCTGCGGCTGTATCCGCCCCAAAGGCTCATCTCCCCGCTGCCGCGGGCGTAAACCGTTGGCTGGAAGCACAGAAGTACCATGAGAATGACAAGGCAAGAGATCGCCGATCGTCTCATTTGAGTTCTCCTCGTTATGTATGGTGAATGTTCATGCGCGGCGTTGCGTGACGCCTATTTATCTTTCCAGGGAGCATACGACAATAACGAGAGCGAGTCAACAAAAGAAAAGGCGAAATGATCCCGGGGGACGATGGGGCATCTCCGTCATTTTATTCTTGAATTTCCCGCGAAACGCGTCATCCTGCCAGGCAAGTCCTTCCAGAATTCCATGCGAGAGGTGCGCCATGCCCGGAATATCCGCAAAACGGAAAAAACTGCTTCTAGTCGCAGCTTCAGTCGTAATCGGCGTCCCGGTCGTCCTGGGCATACTGCTGCTGGGAACGATCTCCGTCATGTACAGTCCCGTCTACACGTACCGGCTCCTGGTGTACATGGAACCCACCATCAAGGACTACGATCGCTTCCCCATGCGGGAGGTCGCGAACAGGCCCCCTGTTTACAATTTTAAGACGGCCGCGCAGCCTGTGAAAATCGGGAAGCTGACGTTCGAATATCCCAAGGGAACCACGAACACGATCGACTTCGAGCCCTTCCTCGCCCAATCGGAGACGAGGTCCATCCTGGTAATCAAGAACGACACGATCCTCTATGAAAAGTATCTGGGGGGCGATGCGCGGGATTCAATAAGCAAGTCCTTCTCCATGGCCAAGTCGGTCACCTCGACCCTCGTGGGACTGGCCGTGCAGGACGGCCTCTTCCGGCTGAATGACCCAATCGTGAAATACCTGCCGGAGATGAAGGGCAGGGGGATCGACGCGATGACAGTCCGTGACCTGTTGGTCATGAACTCGGGCATCGCCTTCAAGCTTCTGCCCAAGGACGAGTTCCTGCTCTTCCAGCCGTTCTACGGCGAGGCGATCCAGTACTACCTTCCCGACATACGCAGCCACCTCCTGAAGCTGGGCGCGGGGAAAGAGAAGATCGGGGAGTATTTCCTCTACGACGATTATTATCCCCTGCTCGAGGCGATGATCATCGAGCGGACGGCGCGCAAGACCCTGTCCGCGTATGCCGGAGAGAAGCTCTGGAGCAAGATAGGAGCGGAGTTTCCCGCCTCGTTCAGCCTCAACGACGTGGACGGGCTCGAGCAGGCGGCGAGCGGCTTCAACGCGCGCGGAATCGACCTCGCCAAATTTGGACGCCTGTTCCTGAACGACGGCGCGTGGGAGGGGACGCAGGTCCTTCCCGCGGGCTGGGTGAAGGAAGCGACCGCTCCCGATCCCGCGGACAGGAGGCCCTGGATGAACGACCCGGCCTGGAGGGACGCGGGCGGCTATTACAAGTACCACTGGTGGGGGATGAGAAACGACGACGGCACCTACGACTTCACCGCCACGGGCAGTCCCGGCGCGCAGATCATCTACGTGAGCCCGGGCCGCCGCGCGATCGTCGTGCACCAGGGAACCGGGAGCGACCCCATGACATGGGCGATGATCGCGCGCGCGATCATAAGGGATCTGAAGTAAGCCGCGTAAAGATTTCCGCACGGTGCGCGCCTTTGGCGGCGGCATTGATGATTAACGAGGAAGCGCGCACATGATGGTCGGAGGGAGCTGGTGCCGGGTGCGCTCCGCCAGGCCGGGCCTGCGCGCGGACTTTAATACGCGCCGGAACCGCAGGTCTTCCGTGGTTCCGGCTGCAGGAGACTCCGGCTTTTTGCAAGGAAACACATGAGTGCGGTTTTACAAATGAAACCCCTGATCGGCATCGCCTGCATCTATGCGGCGGCCATAGCCGTCGCGGAGAACACGCTGGGCAGCGCGGAATTCCCGCTGCACTTCTGGTATTTTGACCGAATACCAGCATGGCAGTGGAGCATGCCGGTCCACGCCGCGGGTTTCCTGTGGGTGCTCCTGTGGACCAGGACGCTCCGCACCCGACCGGCCCTTCTCTCCACGATCGTCTCATGGGCATTTTTCATCATTGCCGAAGCGCTGAACTGCTGCTGCCTCAAGCTCTTCAACTACGGCAGCGAGCCTTTCGGCGTTGGGGGGTCCTTCATGGCGGTGCTGGCGCTTTACGGGGTGTTGTGCGGGGTGATGGTTTATGCGGTGAGGAGATTCGTGGTAAACATTTGAATTCTATGCATGGGGATTCTTTCGGCAAAGACAGGTCCAATAATAATCTTGACAACTTGACAAGAAAGTAGTATATTGTGACTATGAAAACATTACAAGTTGGTGAATTAAAGTCCAAGTTTTCCAAGGTACTCGATTACATTAAAAACGGCGAAGAGGTTACTATTTCCTTCGGGAAAAAGAAGGAAAAACTTGCCGTTATTGTGCCTTATTCGAAATATAAAAAAGGCATACACAGGAAATTAGGTATTCTAAAGAACAAGGCCTCTTTTGAAATACATAATGATTTTAAAATTACTGATGAAAAACTTTTTAATCTATGAATTACCTGCTTGATACCCATTCTTTATTGTGGGCGCTATTTGATAAGGATTTATTGTCAAAAACAGCTTCTTCAATTGTTTTAAATCCCGAAAATACTATTTTTGTCAGCTTAATCAGCTTTTGGGAAATTTCCTTGAAATTCAATGCAGGAAAAATATCACTGCACAATGTTTTCCCTGAAGAATTGCCAAAATTTGCCGAAAAGGCCGGCTTTGAAATATTAAATTTAACGACAACCGAAGTTTCCACGTCATATCGACTACCCAAGTTGAAGCATAAAGATCCATTTGATCGCTTATTGATTTGGCAGTGCATCAATAATAATATCTGTTTGATTTCCAAAGATTCGGAGCTGTCTGAATACAAGGATCACGGATTACAAATAATCTGGTAGTACCATGGCTCAAAATTCTTCGCACTACCTGGCTTACCCGCTTCGTCGCTGCACCCCTCGGCCCCCTTCCTTTTTGGAAAATTATCGGTAAAGACCGAATATTTTTGAAACCGGAAGGGCTCGTCTCCTGTCCTGTACGGTACGGATGCGTGCAGCTTCCCTGAAAAAGGCTTGGCATGCGCCGGATGATGGTAGTACTGTTATTCCAGTGAATTATCAGACTCGGGAGGACTCAATGACGTCAGTTCCGTCCGATGCGGTCAACATTCTCATCTCGATCATTCCCATCGTGGGGATTTTCATGGGAAGCGTGGTGATATTCTTCTACCTGTTGTGGTGGCACAAGCAGCGCATGTTCCTCATCCAGAAGGACATCGTGCAGAGGAAAAGTTTCGACCTGGACTCGTTCAGCCTGCTCACCGGCCTGCTGCTCCTGGGGATTGGCGGCTGTCTCACGCTGTTTTTCCTGCTCAAGGAGGGCCTGAGCTACAGTGTGCTGAGCGGCATCATTCCGCTTTCCCTGGGCCTCAGCCTCATGGCGTTTTTCATAATCCGGAAGAAGCAGCGTCGCGATGAAAAGGGCTCCTGATGAACTGACCGACGAGCAGATTGTAGGCAGGGTACTGGACGGCACCATCGATCTTTTCAGCGCGATTATTCACAGGTACGAGAACCGGGTATTCGCGGTGGGCATGAAGTTTTTCAGGAACAGGGACGACGCGGCCGACTTTACGCAGGAGGTCTTCATCAAGGCCTACAACAGCCTCAAGTCGTTCCGCGGCGAGTCCAGGTTCTATTCGTGGCTCATCCGGGTGGCGTATAATCACGGGATAAACGCCGCCCGGACGACCAGGCCCAGCGACAGTCTGGCCGAGGAATTCGTGGAAGGCCGGGATCTCTCTCCCGAGCGGGCGCACATGCGTGAAGAGGTATGCATGGCCCTGCGGGAAGCAATGCGGGAGCTGCCGGAGGAATACCGCGCGTGCTTGGATTTTTATTTCTTTTTTGGGTTGTCGTACCGGGAGATCGGCGAGATCACCGGGTTCCCGGTTAACACGATCAAGTCCCACGTGTTCCGGGCGAAGCAGGTCCTGCGCGATGCGCTCAGGGGCACCATAGCGGAGGCGTACGATGAAGTGTGAAACGTTCATGAAGAGGTTTTTGGAAAACGATGAAGCCGGGTCCCTGTCTCCCGCCATAAGGATCCACCTGTTCCGGTGCGCCCGCTGCGCGGGTGAGGTCCGGGCGTTCAGGCTGGCTATGGCGGACCTTCGCCCGTACGAGCCCTTCGTCCTGGACGGGATCGAGAGCGCGCGCATCGTGGACAGCGTCATGCGGCAGCCGGAGTACCGCAAGAGCATCTCCCTCTTCAACTGGGTGGGGGCGGGCGTGCTCATGTTCGTGGGAATCTTCCTGGCACCCTTCAGCGACCAGTTCATGAGTCTGCGCGACCACTTTGGCGGGGACCTTGAGGTGCCCTTCAGCCTCGTCATGGGGGTCATGGTCACGATTTACGCGGCCATCTTCATCGGAACCCATATGGATGAGCTTTCGCGATGGCTGGAGCATCACAAGCTTGGCGGACCGTTTCGCCCTTGATCGCCCCGGAAAGGTAAACATTACGGCCTTTTATTCCGATACTGTCTACAGCCCATACACTTCAGGTTGAGGATAGCGATATGAAAAAGGCCGTTCTGATTCTGTCCCTCATGCTCTGCGCCTCCATGATCGAGATGCCCTGTGCGCTCGGGGCCGACTCGCAGACAGCAAAGAAGTCCATTACCGCCGAAAGATCCAGGAAAAAGATCAAAAAGTCTGCAAAGCACAAGAAGGGAGCACGATTTCACAAGGCCAAGGTCGCGGAAGCCGGTAAAAAATAGCGACCGTCCGGACGAATTGTAGTTGATTTATTCCACAGCTCCGCTACACAAGACATGAGACGGGAGGACAAGGCGCTCTTGAATGCGCCGGTATTCCTCTGTCCGCCCGCGCGCAATGGACAAGGAAGAAAAGACGAGGGAAAAAAAGAGACAGATCCTCGAGGTATTGAAGAACCTGCTCGAGAGAAAGGTCTATTCATCCATCACCGTCGAGGACGTGGCGCGCGAGGCCGGGTATTCCAAGGGAGGAATTCTGCATTATTTCCCCTCCAAGGAAGACATGTACCTTGAGCTCATCAGGGACCTGGTTTCCGACATCGAATCCGAGCACGCCCGCGTATTAAAAGAGAACTTCAGCTCGCGCGAGCGGGCGAGCCTTTCGGCGCTGTACAGCGTGGAGCGCTTCATCCTGGACAAGAAGACCACCAGGGTCCTCATGAACCTCATCATGTACGGCTACGAGGACGAGAAGATCATGCAGCCCATCCGCGAGTTCATACGCTCGCATTTCCTGTCGTACAAGAGCCTGATCGAGGGCTCGCGCGCGAACGAGTCCGGCGAGAGACACTACAGCCCCGAACTCATCGCGCGCATCGCGCAGACGATCGTCTTCAGCATCGGGATGCTCGAGTCCATCGACCCCACCGATTTCGACACGATCAAGATGATAGGCTATGTCGTGTCGCTTTTGAAAGAATAGCCTTTCCCTAGTGCGCCTCGCCCCAGTTTTTCCCCCAGCCCATGTCCACCACGATCGGGACGCTCAGGTCCAGGGCGTGCTCCATGTTCCGGCGCACCAGCGATTCGAACTCCCCCTTCTCGTCGAGCGGTACCTCGAAGACCAGCTCGTCGTGCACCTGGAGGATCATCCTTCCCTTTAGTGCGCGCGACTCGAGCTCGCGCGCGATGCGCACCATCGCGATCTTGATGAGGTCGGCGGCGGTGCCCTGGATGGGCGTGTTGATTGCGATGCGCTCCGCGCCCTCGCGGCGGAACTGCGCGCTGGACGCTATCTCGGGCACGGGACGGCGCCGCCCCAGGAGCGTGGTCACGTAGCCGTGCTCGCGCGCGAAACTGACCGTGTCATCTATGTAGCGTTTGAACCCGGGGTAGGTCTCGAAGTAGCGGCGGATGAACTCCGCGGCCTCCTTCACGGAGATCTCGGCCTGCTGTGAAAGCCCGAAGGGCGAGACCCCGTAGATGGTCGCGAAGTTGATCACCTTCGCCTGGCGGCGCATGTCGGGCGTGATGGAGTCGATCCCCACGTCGAACACGGACGCGGCGGTGCGCGCGTGGATGTCCACGCCCTCCCTGAACGCCGCGATCATGGTCTCGTCGTTCGAGATGTGGGCGGCGAGCCGCAGCTCGATCTGCGAGTAGTCGGCGGAGAGCATGAGCCAGCCCTTCTCCGGGACGAAGCCCTCGCGTATCTTCTTCCCGAACTCGTCGCGCACCGGGATGTTCTGGAGGTTGGGGTCCGACGACGACAGCCTCCCGGTCGCGACCACCGCCTGGTTGTAGCTCGTGTGTATCCTGCCCGTGCCCTCGATCGTCAGGGTGGGGAGCGTGTCGATGT
This sequence comes from uncultured Spirochaetota bacterium, assembly GCA_937864375.1. Lineage (GTDB taxonomy): Bacteria > Spirochaetota > UBA4802 > UBA4802 > UBA5368 > FW300-bin19. The sequence goes on along the minus strand of CALMJO010000552.1, from coordinate 203 downwards.
AGGTGCCCTTGAGCTTGGACAGGGTGCGGTACGTGATGAGCCAGTCCACGATCGCGTGCGCGCCCTGGAGCGCTTCCAGGACCTGTATGTCGGTGGAAAAGCCCGTCTTGGTCTTCTTCACGGGCTTGAGGCCCAGGACCTCGAAGAGGATGCGGGAGAGCTCGCGGGTGGAATTGATGTTGAAGCGCCGGCCGGCGCTCGCG
>CALMJO010000551.1 GCA_937864375.1 uncultured Spirochaetota bacterium | reverse complement strand
GGACCACCAGTGACGACAAATGCATCGAGATACTGCTTAACCATACGGGCAGGACTCGCTGGGCGGGCTTGAACAGAATTAAGCCTTATTCCATGAAAGTTCGTGAAGTCCAATAATACGGGAGGCCAAGGCATGAAAGCTGTATTTTCATGGAACCTGTCGAAAGCATTTGTGATCGCATTGCCGCTGGCTGCGGTGCTGAGTCTGTGCGGGTGCGTGAGCGAGGAGCTTCGCGCGGTGAGGACCATGCGGATCAACGATGTCGATCTCTCGCGGGTGCGGGATGGGTCGTACGAGGGAAGCTTCAGCTACGGTTCGTTTAACTACCTTGTGCGCACCACTGTGAAAAAGGGCAGGATCGTGAAGGTTGATATCCTGAAAAACAGGGACACCACGTATGCCATGAAGGCCGAAAAGGTCGCAGAGCGTGTCATTGAAAAACAGACTCCCAACGTGGATGCCGTCACGGGAGCCACCACTACGAGCAAAGCGCTGCTGAAGGCCATAGAGTATTCGCTCAGCGGTGCGGATAGACAGTAGGAATGATGGATTGAATAAAAACGCCCCATCGGGGCGTTTTTGCATCATAATGTATGGTTGCTATTTGATTAAACCCTTTGACTTGAGAAGCGCAAGGACGATCTGGGCGACTTCTTCCTTCGTCGTTTTTGAAACATTTATTGTAAGGTCATATGAAGCGGGATTGAAGGCTTCGAATTTGAGATACTGGGTGAGGAATTCATGGCGCTCCTTGTCCTTGCTTACGACCAGCTTTTCGGCTTCGAGGCGATCGCGTATTCCGGCCTTCTCCATGATCTTGTGGATGCGGTAGCTCGCAGGCGCGACGAAGCGGAGGTGGACTCCGTACTTCAAATCGCGGGTTATCATGACGGCAGCCCTTCCCACGAAGATCGCCTGCCCATGAATTGCAAGTCCCCGTACCGTTCTTACCAGCTTCTGGTAGACGCTCACCTGGGGCGGGTAATCCGTGAGCACGGTGCGCCAGAATTCGTTGATCTCTTCCCTTTTCTTGGTATCGATGGTCTCGATGAGCTTTTCGGAGATGTCATGGTCTTCGACGATTTTATCGACAAGCTCGCGCTCGTATGACTGCCAGACGTCGGTCTTTTCCTGCCTGTTCAGCTCCTCGGCGATGGCAGCCGCGAAGGAACCAGCATCACACCCGTATTCCCTGGAAATGGTAATGAATGGCCGGGGTACTTCGGCCTTGTCGGCCACTTTTTTTGCCGCGTCCCATACCTTGAGCTGTTTCTGAATCTGTTTCTCAAGCGTGGATCCCTTAACATAGCTGCTCATATCGCATGCTCCTATCACAGAGTTGGAACGACGCCCGCGCAGGGGTATTTAAAACAATAATGCCAGATGTGACCAAACCTTAGTTAATGGGGTCAAATAATCAATAATTTTCTTAACACATGAACCCAATTTATAAATGAAATATTATTTGATCAGATGAAGTTTTTCAGTATCTCCCTGACCGCTTCATCAATGGAGCCGAACTCGGATTTCAGGCGGGTCTTAAATTCCTCGACCTGGATGTCCGGCGTAAAATCGGACAGGTATCGATAACGCCCGATGCGCCTGCCAATAATAAAGCTTTCCCGTTCGTCGAGGCTCCTGGCAAGGTAGCGGTCTATGGTATCGAGTATCCCCTGTTTTTCACCGGGGAGAGAGCCTTCCACGTCCTCCAGCAGGTTCATCATGTGGTCGCTTTGCAGGGTGCTGGTGATCCCGTCGAGGCTCTCAACGAAAAGACGGATCTCCTTCACCTTCTCGTCCTCGTCCATGGGGGTCCACTCGCCGCGGACGGAAAGGTCGTGTAGAGGGGTACCGGGAAGGGGCACCGTGGTCCTTATCCGGATGAAGGTGGGATTGACGGCATTCACCACGCGGGCCGACTCGACGGCATTTTCCCGCCAGCGCTCCCTGCCGCCCAGGCCAGGCATGTAGTAAAGGGAAAGATCGAACCCCGCCTCGATTGCTTTGCGGCCGGCCTCGATCTGCGCGGCGGATGCGACGCCCTTTGATACGATCTCCAGCACCTCATCGCACCCGGACTCCATCCCTATGTGGATGCGCGCGAGCCCGGCAGCGCGTAAGCTTTTTAAGTCCCCGAGCGGTTTTCGCGCAACGGTGCTGGCCCTGGCGTAGCTCGTGACCCGCTGGATGGTGGGGAAGCGCTCATGGAGATGACGGAGGATCCGTACGAGCTCGTCCGTTTTAAGGACCAGCGAATTCGCATCTTGAAGGAACGCGGTCTTCATGCCGTAATGGAGCCAGTAAGCCACCTGGTTGTAATAGGACGGAGGCGTGTCGTCGTCGTTCCGTGCCGCGCGCATGACCTCTTCATTGATCAGGCCTTTGAATCCGAGCCTCTGCGAGGCGCTCAGGATGCGCGATGCGATTTCGTGCATGTGGTCGATATCCCTGAGCACGTCGTCGGTCGCGCGCCGTGAATACTGCTGGTCCTTGTAGGTGGCGCAGAACGCGCACTTGTTCCACGGGCAGTTCCTGGTGACGCGGACCAGGACGCTGAATGCCTCGCTTGGCGGTCGAATGGGGCCCATTTCAAATGCATAACTCATGGCATGCTCCGGCTGCGCCGTTCATCGCACACGTGCGGTGGGAGCGCAGTGTGTGAACATAAGGGCGCGGCCCATAATGAGCAATAATAAATCATGCATGTACAATAAAAATAATTTGACACATGCAGTCATACGAAGTTTATAACACGCAATTACATGTTTCCCGGAGAGTCGTTCATGAGCGAAGAAATATCGGACCTTATCCAGCAGAGAATAGAAAAGGTCGAGGCGCTTAGAAATAAGGGAATCAATCCCTACCCCATCCGCTGCGCGCGCACGCACACGGCCGAAGAGGCGAAAATGCTTTTCCGCGAGGACGCGCAGGAACACGCGGGAATCGCGGGGAGGATGCGCTCCAAGAGGGTCATGGGCAAGGCCTCGTTCGTGCACATCGAGGACGGCTCGGGAAGCATACAGGTCTACGCGCGCCTGGACGATCTGGGCGAGGAAAAATACGAGCTGTTCAAGACGCTCGACCTGGGCGACATCGTGGGCGTGAGCGGGTACGTGTTCAAGACGCGGCAGGGCGAAATAAGCATACACGCGAAGGATTTCATGCTGCTCTCCAAGTGCATCCGCCCCCTGCCCTCGGTGAAGGAAAAGGACGGCAAGGTGTTCGACGAGTTCGCCGACGTGGAGCTTCGCTACCGCCAGCGTTACGTGGACCTCATCGTGACCCAGAAGACGCGGCAGGACTTCATCCTGCGAAGCCGCCTTATCGCGGGTATCCGTGAATTCCTTCAAAAACGCGGCTACATGGAGGTCGAGACGCCGATGATGCAGGCCATACCTGGCGGCGCGGCGGCGCGGCCTTTTATCACGCATCATAATGCGCTTGACATAGACCTTTACATGCGGATCGCCCCTGAGCTCTACTTGAAGCGGCTTATCGTGGGCGGCTTCGAGAGGGTCTTCGAACTCAACAGGAACTTCAGGAACGAGGGAATCTCCACCAAGCACAACCCGGAATTCACCATGCTCGAGCTCTACGAGGCCTACGCCGATTACACGACGATGATGGACATTGCCGAACGGATGATATCGTCACTCGCGCAGGAGCTCCTGGGCACCATGGTCATCAATTACCAGGGGACGCAGATCAATCTCACGCCCCCGTGGGAAAAGATCACCTTCGTGGATATTATAAAGAAATACACGGGAATAGATTTTTCGACGATCAGGACCGCCGACGAGGCGCGCCGCGCGGCGTCCTCCGTGGGGGTGAAGGCCGACGAAGACGCCTCGCTCTGGTACATCGCGAACGAGGTATTCGAGGAGAAGGTCGAGGCCAACCTCATTCAGCCCACCTTCGTCATTGATTATCCAAAGGAGCTCTCTCCTCTGGCGAAATCGAGGGACGATAATCCCGATTTCGTGGAGCGCTTCGAGCCATACATCGTGGGAAGGGAGATCGGCAACGCGTTCAGCGAGTTGAACGATCCCTTCGACCAGAGGGCGCGCTTCGAGGAGCAGGTGAAGATGCGCGAACAGGGCGATGACGAGGCCCAGCGGATGGACTATGACTACATCAATGCGCTCGAGTACGGCATGCCGCCTGCGGGGGGCATGGGCATAGGCATTGACAGGCTCGTGATGCTGTTCATCGACACGGCGTCCATCAAGGATTCGATCCTCTTCCCGCTGCTGAGGCCAGAAAAATAATGGGCATAACCGAATTCCTCGTAGACCTCATCACGCGCCTGATCGCGACTGGCGGTTACCCGATTGTTTTCGTGCTCATGGGGCTGGAGAGCATGGTCGCGCCGGTGCCGAGCGAGGCGGTCATGCCGTTCGCGGGCTTTCTCATTGAAAGCGGACAGTTCTCGTTCGGCGGCGTCGTGGCTGTGAGCACCCTGGGCAGCATCGCGGGATCATTGATCAGCTATTACATGGGAGCATGGGGCGGAGAACCGTTCGTGAGGCGGTTCGGCAGATTTCTCCTGCTCGATATGCACCACCTGGAGATCACCAAGAATTTTTTCGGGAAATACGGGGAAAAGGCCATCTTCATAAGCAGGTTCGTTCCCGTGGTCCGGCATCTCATCTCCATACCTGCGGGAGTTGGCAGGATGAACCTGTGGAAATTCAGTCTCTACACGGTGATTGGCGCCGGGATGTGGAACGCGTTCCTCACGTGGGTGGGGTTTGTGCTTAAAGAAAACTGGTCGGTGGTTCGGCACTACACGGAAATCATCGACATCGTTGTCGTGGCCGGTATCCTTTTCGTGATGGTCTACTTTATTTACAGCCAGGTAAAGAGAATCAGGCGGGGAGGCGCGGACAATGGAGAGGCAAAGTAATCCCGGCGCTTTGGCGCTGATGCCGCGGTGATCGGCCCCCCTGCCGTTATCCTTTCCCGCATTTCCCTGCGTAGATCATGCTTCCCGGTACATTCGCACAATATTCCCGCATTTCGAAACACCTTCGAATCGAATTACTCTGGACGGATTATATGATTCATCGCCCCTGCCGCGGTCAAGGCCTTGAGCGAATTCCCGAACGCGGTGTCAGGGACACCGCCATTGAATTTATAGCAGATTTGCGGATTTACGGACGCAGCGGGGAGGATTGAACCTAGGCTTTCAGCGTGCTCACGCTGGACTGCGCGATGGAAATGACTTCCTTGCGGGAGACCATTTCCAGCATCTGCGCCTTGGCCCTTTCCGCGTACTGCTCGAAGTTGAACGCGTTCTGGTCGAGGACGTACTGGATGATCAAGCCCTGGATAACGCTGATGATAATCGCGGAAACATAGGGCACGTCCATGTCGGGGAAGATTCCACCCTGGATTCCCTCGTTGAGGATGCGGGCGATTTCCACACGGTAGCTCTCGTAGAGCTTCATGTTCGCCTTCCTGATCCGCTCGTTGTGGTTGATCTGCGTCCAGAAATCGATGAGGACGTGGAAGTAGTCTTTTTCCCTGTGGAGAAGGCCAAATGCCTGGTCCATGAATATTTTAAGCTTCTCGCGGGGGTCGGCATTGACCGAAAGCTCCCTGACGAGTATGTCCCTGAGGTTATTGTTCATGAATTTCAGGAGCGTAAAGAGAAGCTCCTCCTTGTCCTTGAAATAGTAATGGACAAGTCCGGTCGACAGGCCCGCCTCCCTGGCGATGTCCCTGATGGTGAAACTGTAGTAGCCCTTCCTGCTTACCACCTTGTACGTGGCGGCAGTAATCTGCTTTTTCCGCTTTTCTATGATGTCCTGGCTTCTTCGCGGCATCCTGTTCCTCACACCTTGAGTATAATTGGGGCGCAGCGCGTGTGATTGTCAATACATAATTGGATGGTCGAACAATTAAGCCTTGAGCGTATGGCAGGGATAGAAGGATCTCAACGAGTGAAACAACGCAATATCAGGAATAATCTTGAATTTTACGGCTTCCGGCGTTAATTAATACCAGGAAGCGTAG
>CALMJO010000550.1 GCA_937864375.1 uncultured Spirochaetota bacterium | reverse complement strand
CCTCAAGTACCTGACCAAGGCGCAGATCGGTGAGATCACGATCGCGAACCGGTCACCGCAGAACGCCGAGCGCATCGCCCGCGAGATCAACCGGCAGGCCCGCATCGTGACCCTGGACGAGATCACGTCCGTCGCACCCGAGGTGGACATCATCGTAGCCTCGGTCGCCGCGCCGCGCTTCATCATAGACGCCGATGCCGCGCGCGCCATCCAGAAGAAGCGCGGCGGGCGGCCCATATTCATAATCGACATCGCGGTGCCGCGCAACGTGGACCCGGACGCCGGCAAGCTGGACGCGGTGTTCCTTTACAACGTGGACGACCTGAGGAGCATCGCGGACGAGAATCTGAAGAGCCGGCTGCGCGAGGTTGACCTCGCGAAAAGCCTCGTGGACGCCGATGCGGACGAGTTCATGAAATGGTACGACGGCCTCGCCATAGTGCCGGCCATCCAGAGCATGCAGGCGACCTTCGAGGAGATACGCGCGGCGGAGCTCGAGCGCTACCGCCGGCGCAAGCTCAAGCACCTGTCGGACGACGATTTCAAGGCCATCGAGGAGCTTACCCGGCAGATCATGACGAAGACGCTTCACAAGCCCATAAGCTATCTCAAGAAATACCAGGGCGAGGGCAAGGGACACGGGAAGCGCGACGAAGCGATGAAAACCGCGCGGATAATAGAGGAGTTGTTCGAAAAATGATGAACACCGGAGTGCCCCGTCTCATATTCTGGGAGCTCACCAAGCGATGCAACCTGCGCTGCGCGCACTGCCGCGCCGAGGCCGACGAATCGGTCTTCAGGGGCGAGCTTTCGACCGTCCAGGTGAAGCGCGTGCTCGACGATATCGCGTCGTTCGCGAAGCCCATCATGGTGCTCACCGGTGGGGAGCCTCTCTACCGGGACGACATCTTCGAGATCGCGCGCCATGCCGCGGCGTCATCGCTCCCGGTGGCGCTCGCCACGAACGGGACCATGATCGACGAGCGCATCGCCCGCGAGATACGCGGCGCCGGGATACGGCGCGTCAGCATCTCGATCGACGGGGCGGCGGCGCCGTCCCACGACGGGTTCAGGGGGATACCGGGCTCATTCGACCGGGCCCTGAACGGGGCGCGCCACATGCGTGCCCAGGGAATCGAGTTCCAGTTCAACACTACCGTAACCAGGCGCAACGTGGACGAGATCGAGGGCGTGCTCCGACTCGCGGAGGAAACGGGCGCGAAGGCTCTTCACCTGTTCATGCTCGTCCCCGTGGGATGCGGCGTCGAGATAGCGGAAACCGACATGCTCTCCAGGGAAAAGTACGAGGAGGTGCTTCTCTGGTTCTATAAGAAGTCGCGGGAAACCTCCCTTGAGTTTAAGGCGACCTGCGCCCCGCACTATTACCGGATCATTCGCCAGGAGGCTAAAAAGGAGGGGCGCGCGGTGAGCGTGGAGACACACGGCATGGCGGCCATGACGAGGGGCTGCCTCGCGGGAAGCGGCGTGTGCTTCATCTCGCACAGGGGCGAGGTCCAGCCCTGCGGCTACCTGCCGAGCGTGGCGGGCAACGTCCTGGAAACGCCGTTCAGGGATATATGGGAGCACGCGCCGCTTTTCAGGGATCTGCGCGATCTCGAGAACCTCAAGGGCAAGTGCGGCCTGTGCGAATACAGGGCATTCTGCGCCGGGTGCAGGGCTCGTGCCTACTACGCGACGGGGGATTGCTTCGACGAGGAGCCCTACTGCGTGTACGTAGCCAGGCGCGCGCGATCCTGAAGGAAGGATACGGGGAAACTACGATGCCGCACCAGGGTGAAATCGCAGCGCTGGGGACAGCGCTCTGCTGGACGGTATCCGCCCTCTCTTTCGAGGCCGCGGGCAGGCGCGTGGGATCGCTGCAGGTCAACATCATCAGGCTACTCCTGGCCTTCCTGTTCCTCGCGTGCTTCATGTCCGTCTCGCGCGGTGTTCCGCTCCCTCTGGACGCGGGCTCCCATGAATGGCTCTGGCTCGGCCTTTCGGGGCTGGTGGGCTTCGTGGGCGGCGACCTCTGCCTCTTCAAGGCATTCACGATAGTGGGTGCGCGCGTCTCGATGCTCGTCATGACGCTCGCCCCGCCGCTTTCGGCGCTGGGGGGCTGGCTCCTGTTCGACGAGCGCCTCGGAACTACCGGTACGATCGGCATGGCGCTAACCCTCTGCGGGATCGTGCTCGTCGTGACGACAAGGGCGCCGGAGGGGGAGGGGTTTTCGCTGGCGCATTCTCCCGCGGGCCTCCTCTACGCCCTGGGCGGAGCGGCGGGCCAGGCCGGCGGGCTCGTCCTCAGCAAGTACGGGATGGGCGCCTACGACGCCTTTGCCGCCACGCATATCAGGATCATCGCGGGCGTCGCGGGGTTCGCCCTCATCTTCATCGTCACGGGAAAATGGAGAACGCTTCCCGCGGCTGCGCGCGATGGTGCCGCGCTCGGTTTTACCGCGCTGGGCGCGTTTTTTGGACCGTTCCTGGGAGTATCGCTCTCGCTTTTCGCCGTGCAGCACGCCTCGACCGGCATCGCCGCGACGATCATGGCGCTCGTCCCCGTGTTCATCATCGCTCCCTCGGTCGCGATCTTCGGGGAGCGTGTGACCGTCAAAGAGACGGTCGGCGCTCTCATCGCCGTCGCGGGCACGGCCGTCATGTTCCTTTCCTGACTCTTGTGCGCCCCCGTAATGGTCTTGACAAGTTAGAGTAAATACTTTAACAGGGCCCAGAGGCTTCATACCGTGAACACGCGAGAACGAATAGTCCAGACCGCTCTGGATCTCTTCAATGAAAGGGGCTCCTATGCCGTAACCACCAACCACATCGCCGCAGGGATGGAGATAAGCCCCGGAAACCTCTACTATCACTTCAGGAACAAGGAAGAGATCATCCGCGAGATTTTCGCGAACATAGTGCGCGACTTCGACGCGCTCTACATCCGGCCGGCCGACGAGACGCCGACCGCGGCCGCGCTCGTTGGCATTTATGTTCTAAACTGCGACCTCTATTACAAGTACCGCTTTTTCTACCTGGAGCTCGCCACGCTCCTGGGTCAGGACGAGCTCCTCAGGAAGCGCTACCGGGCCAATCTCAAAACCCGGATGGAACAGCAGACGGCGATTTACGAGAAGCTCGCGGATGCCGGGATACTGCGCCCGGTCCCCGGAAGGGAGCTCAGGGCCAGCCTGATCAATGGCTGGATCGTAAGCGACCTCTGGCTTACCTGGCTCTACATCGACAATCCCAGGATCACCCCCGCGCGTATCCGCGAAAACATCCACCAGGTATATTGCCTCCTCAAGCCCTACCTGGCTCCCGGTCCCCTCGCCGAGATTGAAAAGGCCCTGGCTGCCCTGGTTTAGCGCGATATCCCCTGCACGGCGCACGGTCTTGCCGTGCAAAAAATGGAAAAACCGCATCTTTTTTCTTGACGTTTAGAGTATTTGCTCTATCTTTGGTGATATAGAGTATTTACTCTATTTCAGGAGGCGGCGATGAAAACAGCATGTTTAACAACTCTGGCTCTCGCGTTGATGCTTGCCATGTCTGCGATCGTACCGGTCGGGGCGGAAGAAGCGCCGGGAACGAGCGGAGCGCGTGCACTGGGATTTACGGTTGACCTGCTCCCCATAGTCATGAGCGCGACGACGGGCGAGGCGGGCTTCTCGCTCCAGGCATGGGCCGGCGCGGATCATTTCAGGATCAGGGCCGTGGGGGCGCGCGTGAGCCTTCCGGACGCGCTCATCGGCGAAAAAAACTTCACCGACCACGACATGCTCGTGGGCGCGGTGATCGCGGACTACATTTTCGGGGAGCGCTTTGCGGGCTTCTGGGCGGGCGCGGGCGGCGAGTACTGGCACAATACCATACGCCATGAAAATCCCGGCGGAAATGCCTCGTGGGACAACGCGGTGCTCACCGTGGGTGGAGGCTACATCTGGAAAGTTTATGGAAACCTGTTCGTGGAGCCGTGGACGGCGGCTCACCTCGTGCTTAACGGCGGGACGGTGAAGGTCGCGGGAGCGTCCTATACCCCCCAAAGGCTCAGCGCCGAGGTATCGCTGAAAATCGGTTACTTTTTCGACATGTAAGGAGAGCGGTCATGAATGAGAAAATATTTTCTTCATATCCTGAGCGGATTTCATGGAACGGGACTCAAAGCCGGCGTGAAGTTCTCAGGATGGCCGGGGCGGCGTGTCTCGTCCTGGGCGGGATGTCGTGTGCAGGGATGACACGGGCGGGCATGGTTGAGCCCGTGGGCAAATCGGCGGCCGGTGGTCTCACTGCGGCGGAGCGCGAGGTCCTTCGCCTTGCGTCGCTCGCGCCGAGCGGGCACAACACGCAGCCGTGGACGGTACGCGTTGTCGGAAAGGGCAGATGGGTCATCGGATTTGATGCAGCGCGCGCCCTCCCGGCGGTCGATCCCGGAAACAGGGAGCTCTTGCTCTCGCTCGGGGCCTTCCTGGAAAACCTTGTGCTCGCGGCCGGGGCGATGGGAATGCGCGCGGAATATTCGGTTATGGCAGGGAAACCCCATGATCGGGACGTGCTCGAGGTGCGTCTCGAGGAAGATCGGAAGTCACAGGATCGAACCGGTACGATCATAGCGCGCCGCACAATCCGCAAGGGCATGCTCATGCGCGAGATCGCGTCTGCGGATCTCGCATCGTTGTGCGGGAAGGACTCCTCGGCCATTTTCCTTTCTCACGGCTCGGCGGGGGCCGAGTGGATCGCCGGCTCGACAATGGAGGCGAACCGCGCACAGGCGTATCGGAACGAAGCGCAGGAGGAGCTCGCGAACTGGATCCGCTGGCGGGACGCGGACGTGATGAAGCACCGCAATGGACTTACCCCTGCAGGCATGGAGATAGACGGGATTGCGGGCTGGTTCGTGAGGCATTTCTATGACCGCGGCTCTGTCCTCGAAAAGGACTTCAGGGAGCGGACGGTGGACTTGGTGGCGGGGCAGGTGCGCGAGGGCGGGGGATGGATTGTGATGACGTCCAGGGATTCCACGGTCCCGGAGCTTGTTGAAACGGGAAGGCGGTTCCAGCGGCTGCTCCTGGGCGCGCGGGAGCGCATGATCGCGGTCCATCCCATGACGCAGGCGCTCGAGGAGGCGCCGTGGCGCACCGAGGCCGCGCGCGCGATCGGGGCCGACGGCAGCGTCCAGTTCATTCTTCGCGTGGGCTACGTTACAAGGTATCCCGATCCCGTGAGCCCTCGCATGCCGGTGGAATGGTTCGTCACGTCGTCGTCGTAGGGGCCGGCCGAGGCCGAACCCCGGCCCCCACGACAGATGGTTGACATTTCCCGGCACAGGGCGGACCATGCGCTACTCACCCTTGAAGGGGGCTGCCGGAAGACAACATGACAGCGCATTTCACGAAGACCGAGAAGCTCATCCTCAATCGCGTCCAGCGTGACATCCCGCTGTCGCCGGACCCCTGGGAGGGGCTTGCCGCAGAGCTCGGACTGGACGAGGAAGAGCTTATCGCGTCCATACGAGCCCTGAAGGAGGCGCAGATAATCAGGGGAGTGTCGGCCATCTTCGAAGCGTCGGCGCTGGGGTATGATTCCAGCCTGGTGGCCGTGAGCGTGCCGGGGGGAGCGGAGGCCGACCGCGCGGCGGGCATCATCAGCGCTCACCCGGGCGTTAGCCACAACTACCTTCGTGCGCACCATTACAACATCTGGTTCACGCTCGCGGTCCCGCCGGGAAGGTCCATAGACGCGCACGCGCGCGCCCTTGCGCTGCAATGCGGCGCCGAGGATTACCTGGTGCTCAGGAACGAGCGCCTGTTCAAGATAGGCGTGCAGCTGGCGGTGGGCGACGAAGAGAGCGAGCCGGTTTCTAGGACGGAGCGCGCCGAATCCGGGCCGGCAGTCCTGACCGGGGAAGAGGTGCGGGCGGTAGTACTTCTCCAGAGGGATCTACCCACGGTGCGCGGTCCCTTCGCGGTGCTGGCGCGCGAGCTGGGCATCGCGATCGACCCGGACCGCGCCGCGCGGATCGGCGAGGCGCTCAAGAAGCGCGGGGTGATGCGCCGTTACGCGGCGGTGCTGCGCCACCAGAACGCGGGCTACCGGGCGAACGCGATGACCGCGTGGAAGGTGCCGCCGGAGCGCGAGGACGAGCTCGTCCCGGTGTTCGCGCGCAGCCCCCACATCACGCACCTCTACCGGCGCACGGTGTTTCCCGGCAGGTGGGAGCACCCGCTCTTCGCAATGATTCACGCGAAAAGCGACAAGGATCTCGACGGCATCATCGGAACCCTTGCTGGAATGTCGGGAATCCGGGACCACCTCGTGCTCAGGAGCCTCAAGGAGTACAAGAAGAAGAGAGTCGTGTACTACTCGCCGGAGTTCGAAGAGTGGGAGGCGCGCCACCTGCGATAGATGCCAGCAATGGTACACCGGGAATTATTTGACAAACCATGATTTCATAGTATATTTAATCGAGGAATGTGAAACAAGGCAGGGTTTTATGAATCACGCACAGATGATAAATATCATGATGATAGTCGTGGGCGTATCGGGAAGTTTGTATGCCCTCTATTCGATTTTCCTTCGGGTCGTCCGGCGGGAGATAGCGAAGACGGTAAAGGAAAACATCATGGAACTGGCTGGACAGATCAAGATACAGAATGCACATCATCGATAGGCTGATAGTTCTCTCCGCGATCCTGATAATCTCACTTGCCATTTATTATATCCTCTATTTTTATGCCAATGATATCGTGGTTAGCTCTCTGGCTGTAATTATAGGGATTGCGGGATTCCTGCTGGGAGTCGTTGAATTTTTCAGAAAAAAATAGGTTCATTATGATCGATATAGGCAAGCTTTACTGCGAGGGGATCTCCACCGGGGACGGCCTCCGCTACGGCACCGAGGCGCACGGGGACGCCCACGGGAACGCGCCGCACCGGCGCCAGGTCCTCGCGAGCGAGCGGCGGCCCATCGTGGTATGGAGCACCACGCGCACCTGCAACCTCAACTGCGTGCACTGCTACACGGACTCGGAGAACAAGAAGTACGGGGGAGAGCTTTCAACCGACGAGGGGCTCGCGCTCGTGGACTGCCTCGCGGAATTCGGGATTCCCTCGCTCCTCTTTTCCGGCGGCGAGCCGCTCATGCGCAAGGACCTCTTCACGCTCATTGCGCGCGCATCGGCGCGCGAGATCAGGCCGGTGATCTCCACCAACGGAACGCTCATAGACCGGGACGCCGCGCGCGCCATCAAGGACTCAGGCGTGGTGTACGTGGGCATAAGCCTGGACGGGATGGAGGAGGTGAACGACAGGTTCCGCGGCGTCAGGGGCGCGTACGCGCGCGCGATGCAGGGCTTCGAGCACTGCATCGCCGTTGGCCAGCGCGTGGGACTGCGCCTCACGCTCACCAGGCGGAACTACGAGGACCTGCACGCTATCTTCGACTTCATCGAGCGCGAGAAGATCAACAGGGCCTGCTTCTACCACCTGGTGTACTCGGGACGGGGAGGGACGATGTACGGCGACGACCTCACGCACCGTGAGTCGCGCGCTGCCATGGACATCATACTCGAGCGCACGCAGGATTATTTCGACCGCGGGCTCGACATCAACATACTGACCGTGGACAACCACGCGGACGGGGTGTATATCTACCTGAAACTCAAGGAGAAGGATGCCGCGCGTGCGCAGGCCGTGCATGATCTCTTGAAGTGGAACGGGGGCGGCGCGCACTCCACCGGCGTGGGGATCGGCAACATCGACTTCACCGGCAACGTCCACCCGGACCAGTTCTGGCAGGACTACACCCTGGGCAACGTTCGCGCGCGCGCCTTCGCCGACATCTGGATGGACGAGACCGACCCCCTCATGAAGGGACTCAAGCACAAGGCCGACTACATCAAGGGACGATGCCGGCTGTGCGCGCACCGGGAGCTCTGCACCGGCGCCATGCGGGTGCGGGCCTACCGTGCCTACGCCGACCCCTGGGCCCCGGACCCCCAGTGCTTCATCAGCGACGAGGAGATCGGACTGGACGACGTAAAGAGGAACGAGCTCCGCGCGCGCGGGGAGGAGTTCCCGGTCCCCGGGGAGCTTGCCCGCTAGATGAAGCATATCCCTGAGGATTATTATTTTTTACTTCACTCAATAATTCTCTGAAGAAACTCTTTTTTCTTGACAATTTTATTCGATAATATAATTATATTAACCCTAAGGGTTAATATAATTATATGGACATTACTTTCGGCAATAATACTGTGAGAAAAATATGCCAGAATGCGGCTGGAAAACTGAAAAGACGTCTTGATGATATCCGAGATGCGGATAATATGGAAGTTCTGCTCACTTTGCCGGGCCATTGCCATCCGCTGGTCGCAAACAGGAAGGGTCAATGGGCTATGGATGCAGGCTATCCCAAACGTCTGATATTTACACCAATTGGAAACCCTTTGCCAGTGTCGAAAGATGGACGAATTGAATTGAAACTAATAACAGCGATCGAAGTTATTGGTGTGGAGGATTACCATGGCAAATAAAGTGATTAACGAATATAATCCAGATACTGTAACCCATCCAGGAGAGACTCTCATAGATGTATTGGAAGAGAAGGGAATGTCACAGGCGGAGCTTTCTGAAAGAACGGGCCGCCCTAAAAAAACGATAAATGAAATAATAAAAGGCAAGACGTCTATTACCGCTGAAACCGCAATTCAATTCGAGAGAGTTCTGGGAATCCCTGCATCCTTCTGGAATAGCCGGCAAAGAAGATATGATGAATTTATTGCGCAGAAGTCGGAGGAAGACAAACTGATGAACTACAGGCAATGGATAAAAGCTTTGCCGATAAAGGAGATGATATTAAATAATTGGCTTCCGGATATAAAACAGGAAAAGACACTGTTAAACGAAGTTTTTAAGTATTTTGGAATCAACTCGCCTGAAGAGTGGACATCAATATGGGATAAGCCTTCTGTGGCATATAGACAGTCAAAAGCATTCAATAAAAATCCAATATCAACATCGGTATGGTTGAGGGCCGGTGAAATTGAGGCTCAAAAAATTCAGTGTAAGCCCTATGATAGAATTCGATTTCGGGAAATATTAAACCAAATAAAATCTCTTACCAGGAAGGAGTCGGAGATATTTGTCGAGAAAATGATAGAAATGTGCGCCTCAACCGGTGTAGCTTTAGTATTCATACCGCCATTAAAAGGTGTTCCCGTGTATGGTGTCACCAGGTGGCTTAATCCGGGAAAGGCGCTAATTCAATTGAGTCTGCGTGGTAAATACGAGGATATTTTCTGGTTTACGTTCTTTCACGAGGCAGGACACATTCTTTTACATGGAAAACGTGATGTGTTTATTGAATCCGATAATGAGAAAAACGACAAGGAAACGGAAGCGGACGTTTTTGCGCGAGATACGCTGGTATTGCCGGAAGAATGGGAGAAGTTTGTTCAGGAGTCAGACACTTTCTCAGCGGCAACTATAAATTCATTCGCAAAGCATATAGGCATATCACCGGCTATTATAGTTGGACGGCTTCAACATGAGCACAAAATCGGATTTTCACAGTTAAATGGGCTGAGAAGGAAATACGAATTAGCGCACAAATAAAAGACAGGATGGAATTTAATGGGGTATTTCGATGAATATTTCAAAGCCTTGCGTTCTGTGTCTGCAGATGAAATCACTGAACATTCTCATCGAAGCGCACTGGAAAACCTTTTCAATGCCATAGCTGGACAGAAGAACGAAAGCTTAAGAATTTTACATGAACCCAAACGCCATAAGGAATACGGGGCGCCAGATTTCAGGGTAAACTATGAACATTCCATTATTGGCTACATCGAGAATAAAAAGACAGATGATAACCTTGACAAGGTGCTTAAATCACCCCAGTTAAAAAAATACGTTGAGCTTTCAGACAATATTCTACTTACGAATTATCTTGATTGGGTCTGGATAAAGGATGGTAAAATATTCTGTAGGGAAAAACTTTGCTATCCGTCTGATCTTGAAAGCGCAAAATTTAAGCCCGATGCAGCAAAATGCGCTGCCGTAGGCAAAATTATCGAAGATTTCTTTTCCCAGCCTCCAAAGGGTATTTCCGACAGCAGGAAACTGGCATCCGTCCTTGCGGTGAGGGCGCGCCATCTCAGAGAATATCTCCAGGAAGAACTGGAGCGTCAGGAAAAAGATGATCAGACTGGCAAACTATTCAATTTGTATGAAATATTTAGAAGGTACGTCTTCGAGGATATCAAGCTCCCGGAATTCGCCGATGCATTCGGGCAGAATATCGTATATGGACTGTTCCTTGCTCGGCTGAATGTCACAAGCGGAAGCATTTCACTCTATAACGCAAGACGCTATATTCCCCAAACATTCGGTCTCATCAGGGAGATGGTCCTCTTTTTCGACGAGCTTGAAAAAGAGGAATACCGATTTGTTCGATGGATAGTGGAGGAGGTCCTGACGGTGCTCAACAACCTGGACCTTCTGGCCATCCTGCAGGGACTGTCCTTTTTAAAAAATAACAAGGATTCCAATGGCCTCGCGATAAAAGATCCCTACGTTTACTTTTATGAAGATTTCCTGGCCGCCTATGATAAAAATTTACGTGAAACGCGCGGCGTATATTATACACCGCCTCCCGTGGTTAACTTTATCGTGCGAAGTCTGGAATACATTTTACAAAAAGAATTCAATATTAAGGACGGTTTCGCTGACCACAAGCGGGTTACCGTACTTGATTTCGCAACGGGAACCGGCACGTTCCTGGTCGAGGTTATGGAGCGTATATTTGAAAAACTGCCTAAGGGTTCGGGGAAACGAGATGCGGTCATCCGCGAACATGTTTTAAAAAACCTGTACGGATTTGAGTATCTTATAGCTCCGTACACGATTGCGCATTTGAAACTTTCCCAGTACCTCAAAGATCATGGTCATGATTTGCAAGCCGGCGAACGCCTTCAGGTCTATTTGACCAACACACTTGAGCCCGCCGATCCGCATACAAAAATACCACTATTACCTGCCCTCTCGGAGGAAACCAAGGCCGCTCAGCGAGTAAAGGATAATCCTGTCCTGGTGATAACCGGTAATCCCCCGTATTCAGGACATTCCAGGAATCCCAGCGAGCATATAGTATTGGAGAAAAAAGGCAGTAAAATTATTAAAAAAATAAAGAAAACACATATTGGTGGGCTCCTTCAGTCCTACTTCGTAGTGGACGGAATGCCTTTAAAAGAGAAAAATTCCAAATGGTTGAACGACGATTACGTGAAGTTCATCCGGTTCGCGCAGTGGAAAATGGAGAGTGTTGATGAAGGCGTAGTGGGCATTATCACCAATCACGGCTTCCTGGACAATCCTACGTTCCGAGGGATGCGCCAAAGCCTTATGAAGACTTTCAACCGACTCTATCTCCTTGACCTGCACGGCAACTATAATAAAAAGGAGACGGATGAGGACGGCGGAAAGGATGAGAACGTGTTCGATATCCAACAGGGTGTTGCGATATCGTTTCTGGTGAAAAAGCGCGGATTGGATCATAAGGTCTTCCATGCCGACCTCCGCGGTCTCCGCGTGGAAAAGTATAAGCGATGCTATGTGCAGAGTATAGATACCATTGATTGGACAGAGATTGCGCCTGCTTCTCCATTTTATCTTTTTGCCGAGCAGAATGAAACTCTTGCTGCCGAATATAAAAAATACCAGTCAATAAGCGATATATTCCCGGTTAATAGCGTTGGGATAGTCACTGCACGTGATGAGCTTTGCATTCAATTTCTTAAAGATGATGTTTATAAAGTAATACATGATTTTGCTCAACAACCTGCAGAAGATGCTAGAAGGAAGTTTACTTTAGGGGAAGATGCGCGAGACTGGAAGGTTGGGCTCGCACAGAAAGATCTTATCGAAAGCGGTCTTCAGGAAAGAAATATAGTGCCTATATTATATAGACCATTTGACCTTCGATATACCTATTATACTGGAAAGTCGCGCGGATTTCATTGTATGCCGCGTGGAGATGTTATGAAGCATATGCTTCATGAAAACATAGCAGTAATTATGCCAAAACAAGATAAAGGAGATGGCGATTCTTACATTTCCAACACAATAGCTGGTCACAAGTCCGTATCTGCATATGATATTAATTATGTATTTCCTCTCTATGTTTATGAAACAGGGGAAGGTATATTCGCATCATCCGGAGAGATTACCAGGAAGGAAAACCTGAGCCCAGCTTTCCGGCAATATGTGGACCGTTTATATAAGAAGTCATATATGCCAAAGGAAATTCTAGGATATATCTATGCAATCCTTCACAGTCCGTCGTATCGGGAAAAATACGCAGATTTCCTGAAGATGGATTTTCCACGCATTCCGCTTGTTGTGAAAACGACGTCTTTCGAAAAACTTTTCAAACTTGGTACGGAGCTAATTGATGCTCACCTTATGAAAGTCGTTCCCGATTATAATAATGGCTATTTTATGGGTGATGGCTCAGGTGAAGTTGAAAAAGTACGGTACGTGAACAATAAGCAGGGAAAGAGGATATATATTAACGAGACACAATACTTCGACAAAGTGCCTGAGGAGATTTTTGCATTTAGGATCGGAGGATACCAGGTACTGGATAAGTTCCTTAAAGACAGGAAAGGAAGAATGCTAACGCTTGAAGAGATATCTAATGTGGAAAGGATAGCTAAAATTGCAGCATTTACTATCGATGTGATGAAAAAGATTGATAAAGAAACCCGGACATGGATTTAGATTCAAGGATCGCGATTAAATGTCATACTACCCGGTAATGCTCGACATAAAAGACAAGCACGTCACCGTGATAGGGGGCGGACAGGTGGCGCTGCGCAAGGTGCAGGACCTGTGCGCGGCGGGCGCGCGGGTGCGCGTCGTCGCGCCGCGCGTGCGCGACGAGATCGCGTCCCTCGAAGGGGAAGCCGTAAAAATCGAGCGCCGCGCATACCGCGAGGGAGACCTCAAGGGCGCGGCACTCGCGTTTTCGTGCACGAACGACGCCGCGGTGAACGCGCTCGTATTCAGGGAGGCGCAGGCACGCGGCATTTTTCTCAACGCGGTGGACGATCCGCCCAACTGTTCCTTCATAGTGCCCTCGTTTTCGCAGAGGGGCGACTTCCTCCTGGCGGTTTCCACGAGCGGCGCCTCTCCCGCGATGGCGGCGCGCCTGAGGAGGATGATCGAGGCGGCCGTCCCGGGGGACATAGTAACTATCCTGGACGCGCTGCGCGAGGCGCGGAGGGTGGTGCAGACCGATGACCGGTTTGCGCAGCTCTCCGCGGACGGGCGCGGCGAAATGCTTAAAAGAATAGTCAACGACGATGCGCTCCTGGCGGAACTCGCAGGCGCGTTCAGGGCACAAAAACTCGCGGGCTTTCTTACGAAGCTGCTCGGCTGATCCCAACCGCTAAAAATCCAGGCATTTCACGAATTCGTCGTTGAACTCCGGGTGGATCGAAAGCTCCACGACGCGCGTCGCGTCGCGAAGCGTACGCGCGCGCTCCATGAAAGACGGGTCCACGCATGCGCGCGCGGCCGCGGCCAGGCTCGTGTTGCCGGAGAAATGGTATCGTGCGCGTGGAAAAGAGGGGATGAAGGCGAGGCGCTTAAAATGATCGATCGACAGGTTTTCGCCGAATGCGCCGGCGATAAACACCTGGTCGATTTCCTCTGGGGCAGATCCAGCCTCTTTTAAAAGAATGCGCGCTCCCGCGAGCGAGGCGCCCTTCGCGAGCTGCAGGCTTCGAATGTCTTTCTGGGTGACATGCACGTCGCCCGCGATGCGTGCGGCTTTTACTCCGTTATGCGTAACTGCTGTGAAGGGGCCGGTCAACGCTCCCTTCGTAAACGCGCCGGATGCGCTCACCAGGCCGGATTCCAGCATGAGCGATACCGCGTCGATGAGCCCCGTGCCGGAGATGCCGAGCGGCTTCCCGCCGCCCATCACCTCGCATAGGGGTCCGGAGGCGCTCATGGTAATATGGGTGATCGCCCCCTCGTCGGCGGTCATGCCGTGGGAGATGTTCATGCCCTCGAGCGCAGGGCCCATCGCGCAGGAGGCGGCGAAGATGTCGCCTCCCTTCGTCCTCAGGAACATCTCGCCGTTGGTGCCCAGGTCGATGAAAAACACGCCGCTGCGGCGGGAGCGCTCGTCCAGGAGCGCGAGCTGTCTCTTATACACATCTGACGCTGCCGACGAATAGAGAGGTGTAG
>CALMJO010000549.1 GCA_937864375.1 uncultured Spirochaetota bacterium | reverse complement strand
TGCGCCTTCACGGAAAGCTTCCATACGCGGTACTTGCCGGTCTCGTTGACGAAGAGGAACTCGCCGTCCGCGCTCAGGGCTATGCCGTTGGCGAAGCTGAAGCCCTTCGCCACGATGCGGGTCTTTTTCGCCGCCGGGTCATATTCCAGGATGCGCCCCGTGCATGACATTTCGATGATGTCCAGGATGCTTGCTTCGAACACGTCTCCGAACCTAGCCGGAGGAAAGCGCGTGGTCGCGTCGCTCAGGTATATCTTTCCGTTCGGGGCGACCACGACCGCGTCCGCGCAGGCGATGGGGTCAGAGCCTACTTTATCCGCGAGCACGGTGATCTTCCTGTCGGGGTTGATGGAAAGCAATCCCTTGATGATGTCCGCCGCGATGAGGTTTCCCGCCGCGTCGAAGTCAAATCCCAGCACCCTTCCGCCCGTGTTAATGAAGACTTCCTGCCCGCTGCCGTCGGGATTCATCCTTAATATGTTTCCGCTGGTCACGGTCGTGTAGAGCCTGCCGTCGCGCGCGAGCACGATGTGTTCGGGGCCCTCTTCCTTTCCCAGGGGGATCATGTTCAACCTGGAAAGCTTTTCATTAACGGCATGGGGGCCGACGTACCCCTTGAACACGGGTGCGTCCCAGCTGACAGGGTCCACGGGAACTGGCCAGAGGAGGAGGTAGGCGGCGAGGAAGAGAATCAGTGCGCTTGTAATGCAAATGGCTTTTTTCATGTGACCTCCTGCGAGAAAATCTTTCTGGCGAATCGAGTTGAATATCGCTGGTGTTTGATTCTATCGATCGATGCACCAGAAAGATAGGGCACGATGAATCAGAATGCAATAATAATTCGGGACTTGAATGCCAGGGGACGCGCCCGCTCCCCGGACAGGTGTTTTGCAGGAAACGTGAACCGGAACGAAAAGGACCGATCTGTTTCGAGACCGGTCCCCTGTGGTATAGGATTACCCAATGATCGAGTTATCAGGTTATAACCCACTGCCTACTTGGGCTCCCTATTGCCTTGAAACGGGCTGGCTGCATAAAAAGCGGATGCACTAGTGTGAATTAGGCTCAACTCACGAAAATTGGAGCATCATTAAAGTGTAATAATGCTGCCCAGCACTTTTCTTTTGTTATCAAGAGCCTTTTTATAGTCCTTATCCAGATTGACCGCTTTATTAAAATCTTCCTCCGCTTTCCTGGCAATCTCCTTAATCTTTTTTGTTTCCCCCTTCTTCTTGAGCACGGTTATTTCCTCCATTTTTTCCTGCCCCTGATAATTCGCCAGAGATGCCTCAACTACCTTGGTTTCACACCTGGCAAGAAGTTTTTTCTGGACCTCGGGACTCAGGAAAAGGTTCATTCCCTGGCAAATCCTTAATGCGATTTCGTTCTGATGAATAAAAAATTGATCAATGGGCCCCATCACGGAAGCTTGCACGACCAACTGTCCCGTTTCCACTGTCATCACTTTGGAGTTGATCTGGATGAAATTGCCCATTACCTGGTAAGATCCTACCACGATGTATTGCGCGTTTAAGAGATTTCCCAGCTTCACCGCGCTGTCTACATCCGTTGCTCCCAGGAGTTGAAACTCCTGCTCCTTCATTACGATATCCACAGTATAGTTGCGGGAGATCACGCTATAATAGGGAATAGCCCCCAGGGACTCCATCACCTGGTCGGAAATTCCCGAACTCCACGACTTGTATTTTGTGGTGTCTACTGTGAGATCCTCAAATTTCATGACCGAGATCACTTTGATTTTATCCTTGGGAACGTCGGCGTCAATGGCGCGGGAAACCTTAACATACCTGTTCGATGTTTCGCAGCCTGAAAGCACCGCTATGATGACAAATAATAGAAGCATTTTGTTTTTCATGTAATTATCCCTCTCAAATTGTTCCATGCGCGAGTTACAGTATTAATGATATTATGATAACTAAGTATGAATATGTAATCCGGCCATAATTGAATGTTCTAGCTTTGGCCAGACAATGCATTGATTCTTGCGCATGCTTCTGCCGTAATCTCAAATGACTGTTTGGCCTTGTAAATTTAATTCGAGGTATATTTATGCTAATAAGAAATTTCCAGGTCTGGTGTGGGATGTTCCTGCTTTTATTCATGCTGACAGCATCCACCGTTACGCAGGCAGGGACGGTCATGCTCGGCGTCAAGGGCTGGTATGCGCAATGGGACTCGGCATTCGATAAGGCTATTGCGGAGTCATTCGTACAGGGCTTGAACGATGCCAATCCCGGTGATAACTGGTCTTCAACCGCGAAGCCGGGCAGCGGATTCCTTGCAGGACCAATGCTGGGATACCTGACGGATGATAAAGACTGGTCATTCAGCGCCGCCTTTATGGTGTTAAGCTCATTTAAAACAAGTACCGATTGGGAGGAATCGACAACGCCCTTGGCAATCACGACGAAGACCGAAATGAACAGGAAGGACGTGGACATTTCCATCAGCCGTGTGCTCAACGAATACTTCAAAGTATATGCCGGGTACAAATATATCACCGCGAAATATAAGACCGAGTTGTCGGGGAGTCCGTGGTTTGAGGTCGAGATGAAGAACAGCATCCCCACTGCGGGTATCGCCGTTGCAACTTCCATTGCCGAAGGCCTGGTAGCCGGGGTCCAGGGAGGCGTCATGTATGTGATGCCCGAGTACAAATTTGAAGGGGAGAAAGTAAAGACCAAGGATTCGGTCGGCCTTAATATCGAACCGAACCTTTCATACCTGGCGACCGACAATTTCATGCTCCAGGTCGGGGTGCGCTACCAGATATACAGCGTGAAATTCGATGATCCGGCGAACGGATGGACCGGATCCAAGAATGACCAGTTCCTCGGATTGACGCTCGCGGGGATTTATCTATTTTAAGGGGCGGCTTGAACGTTAAGTTACGAAGTTTCTTGAAGAGCATAGAAGAGCCCGGGAATTTCTCGGGCTCCGGTTTCATTTGACGAATACGACTTCTCAATGCTTTTTATTCGTAAGTAAAACTCATCTCCGCTCCCGGGGCGCTGATTTCAGTAATATTGATATCAGCGGTTCCTCCTCCAATGAGCACCGTGGTATGATTCGAATTGTACTTGTTATATGATGTGGATGGAAATGATTCCGGTGTGAGTCTGCCATTGTTTCCGGCGAAGAATGGATCGGTATCTTGTCCCTGCGGCGCGCCACCAGTCATTAATTCAGCATTTGCGTCTGCTTCAATAATGGTAAGTCCGTTCACCTCCGGATAGCCGAAATAGTTTGAGTTAACCTCGTTCGTGGGCAGCGCTTCGTTGATAACAAAATCATCTATGCGCGTGATAAGGAGCCCGCTGCCGGGGAGATATTCACTCCATGTATTCGCTTTATTGAACTTGTTTTCAAGCAGGTAATACTGCTCTTTAAAGCTGTCGCCCAGTGGAATTTTTATTGCCCTGTAACTCGTGTCGATATCGCCCAACGTTGCGTCAATCGTTGCGTCACTGGAGCCGGAATTTTTTTTCGGATTCTCGCCGCACCCCAGGTAGATAGTCGCAGTCAGGAAAAACAGCGAAGCGATTGCTAACGCCGTCTTTCGCCTTGAAGTACCCAACCCCATTCTTTTCATCGCTATTGAGAGGACCCAACATAGAAAGAGCACGCCCGCTACGACGGATATAGACGACATCCTGCGACTTTCGCTATTGAAGGCGCGCGCCACCCGGATATCAGGAGTCGCAATCCAGCCGAGCCGTGCACGTTCCCACGCGAGAAGCGGAGCCGGCACATCACCATTGGAACCATTCCATGACCCGGCCGCCATAAGACTCCATCGGCCTACGCCGTCGGTCACGTATGTAGTGTCATACAGGTCAGGAAGCCCAAGAATATGGCCAAATTCATGCGCGAAAACGCCGATTGTCGTATCCCCGGCGGCAAATACGTACTCCGGCTGGATCGTGTAATCGTTCACGATCTTTCCATCGCAGGTCCTGTGGCCGCTTCCATCACCATAATACTCAGCGGCATCCAACGTCCAACGGTGCGACCAGATGGTATTCGCATCCGCACCGGACTCTTCGCCTTGACCGGCATGGATCAACACGACATTGTCCACTTTTCCGTCACCGTCATTGTCAAAGGGAGCAAAGTCAACGCCGTCGGCATCCGCGGCATCAATCGCCTCTCCCACAAGCGTCCCCGGATATCGGTCGTTTCCACTTACATTAGTTCCATAGTATGCCAGCATATTAGATGCGCTATATGGTCCTACTATGGTAAACTCGAGATGCAGTTGGTTATTGGACATGTCCTCATAGTACTTTTTCCAGGTGAGCGCAGTCGTACCGCCACCATTGAACAAGTTCGAATAGAAAGCTTGCGTGGAAGCGGCGTTCATCGCCACATCCGAGTAACCGACGAGTATGACCAGCACCTTCCTGGTGCCGGTTGTGGGAAATGTTCGCTCCGCCTTGTTCATCCCCATACGGGTCATCGCTCCCAACCGCTCAGAGAGCGCTCTAATGGACCCTGACTCATTGTGGGCTTTGATAACTTCGGGATGCGGCGGCATGGAAAAACAGGGCGCGCCGGTTGCGAGACAGATGAATGCAGTTAGGATAATTTTACACATCATGGATAACTTCTACGTCGCATGGCCAGCCGATCGTTGTATAGATATAGGAGCAGGCGGAAATTGCATTCTCCCTAACAAGCCCTTTCCCACTGCCTTTAAAGCCGCTGCGGGAGGATTATAATCACCTCTTTATAGAAATGTAAAATCTCTTGTTACGATGCTTTTAATGTTTTATAATAATGAACTGTTAGAATTGTTCACTAATCCTCATAAAGATCAAAGTAAAGTTGGCTACAGCTTATACCTGTCCCCGAAGAAACTGAACCTGATAAACATAGCTCGTATATATTTCCATCTTCCGGAGGATCACTAGCATATAAAGAAAAATTTATATAACAACTAACATAATAGGAGCCATTGGAGGCCCTAAAATAAAAATAATTGATCGTGTTCGGAATTGTCTTTTCTTCTGTATATTCATCAGGATAGAGATATTCGCTCCAGGTCGTAGAACCATAGCTCATATTATATATTTGGGCATTTGTCGTATAATTGTGTATGTATGCTTTCGGGGGGGGCGTTTTATCCTTATTACTCTCTTCCTGAAAGCAACCCAACCCCCCCAAAGTTACGATAACTCCCAGATTAACAAGAAAAATGGCACCCACTCGAAAAATTGGATTTGTTTTTCCCATAAATTCCCTCCGCGAATTCTTGTAAATTATCTATCCTGCTTATGGAAACCTATACGGATTGGCAATAATCCCTGCCACCACAAGCTTAGATATTATACTGCATCAGTATTGTTTTGTCTCGCCATTCCAATATCATCTTGAATTGGCTGATATTGAGATGCCCTTCGCCTCCGGTTACCTGGACATCACTGTATATAAACGTCGCCCTCCCTGAATTGCCGCGGACTTTTACCGAATTTTCGCTTGAATTCCCTGTTAAACGTTCGTAGGCTCTCGAAGCCCGCATCCATTGCAATATCAATGATCTTTTTGCGGGGGATACTCAGCATCCTGGTCGCCTCTTCCAACCTCACTTCATTGATGTACGTGCATAATGTCTTTCCCGTTACATGCTTGAACTGGCGTGCAAAATAATCGGGGTTCATACCCATCATGTTCGCAAATTTCTTTTTGTTTAATTTCTCGGTGGAATTTGCACGAATATATTTCGCTGCCTCCAGAAACTGGCGGGAAGCATCCGGGCCCCCGGCCGGCTTTTTTCGCCGTTTTATTGTTCCAACTTGATAATACAATTCCGCCAATTCAAGCATCATGGCGCCTTCGACGGCATAGCACTGGATCATTTCATCGGAGTATAATCGGGCGGAAGCCCCGATCGAACTGGCCTCCATATAGCATATTCCAAATAATCCATTCGGCCTTGAAAGCGGAAGTATGACACTCGCCTGATTTGATCGTAGAAGATTTACGAGAGGAGTGCCTGCCGCAGCGCAATTTAGAATTTTACTGCAAACCTTT
This sequence comes from uncultured Spirochaetota bacterium, assembly GCA_937864375.1. Lineage (GTDB taxonomy): Bacteria > Spirochaetota > UBA4802 > UBA4802 > UBA5368 > FW300-bin19. Next base: position 8,207 of record CALMJO010000549.1, on the reverse strand, counting down.
TTAATAATGTACCTGAAATGACCGGAATGAAAATGTCGCGAAATCTTTTTATCCAAGCATGCCTCGGCCATGAAGGACGGATTTAATTCGTTATCTACTTTTATAAGAAATCCTCTATTTGCATTATAGAACTCCATGGCCCTTTTCAGGAATACCCGAGCCATATCAGTGTCGTTTTTCTGAAAGGCCAGTTCTATTATGAGATGCTCAAGGGAAATTGCAGATTTATCCCTCTCTCCCGGATGGTCTCTGGACGAGTAGGGTGATGCCACTTTTTGCATAATTCCTTCCAATCTGGTACAGTCGATCTTAGGCGATTCACCGTGCGCTTAAATTTACAAGCTGGCAAAGGAATCCAATCCACGCTGCGCCGATACACAACTAGGTGCATGATTTCCGCGTGTATTAATCACTTATACGGACTCCCATGCAAGATTCTCATGTGCTTGATCAATCATGCCGTGGCTCTAATAAACCTCTCGTGGCCTGTTTTTGACTTTATGCGACTGTGTTTCTGCTCATATTGCATGATACACGGTCGCAATAATTCTATTTTCTACAATCTCTCCCATGAGAATCTTTTTCGCGGAAAGCAGCTTCCCCATCTGCACGGCGCAGGCGCTGTCCGTGCACCCGGTCATCTGGAAGCCCTGTTCCCGGAGGATCGCGTCCATCTGCCCCCGCTCCACCACGGTGAAGTAGCCGGATTTCACCAGCTCCGAGCGCACGATGTCCGAAACGGCACCGGCCATTATTTTGGGAATGCCCTTTGGCTCAAGGTCGAGTACGGCGATCTGCATCTTCTCAGCGCGGGCGGGAAGGGGGAACAAGAGCACAAGCGCTGCACAAAACATGAAAATATGTTTCATGTGCCACTCCTGCAGGTTCTGAATAGAGATGTGGTCTGATCCGCTATGGTGCTACTGTGTATATCTGTTGACATACTACATCAAAATCGCATTTCTGTCAAGAGTTATTCCATAAAAATATGCAGCCGGCCGGTGCATCACGTGGTTGCGGCAATTGGCACAGGTAATTATCCTGAAGGGCCGATCATATGAATCCGGGGTATGCGGGGGAGTTTATGAGGTTATTCTGAAAAAATTGGAATATCATTAAAAAAATATTGAAATTACTTCAATTCAACTGCAAATTACCCGCATGTGGATAGAAAGAGAAATTGAAAAGACCCTGAAGCTGCATGCCGCTACCCGTCCGGCAACCATTCTTACGGGAGGCAGGCAGACAGGGAAAACCAGTCTCTTGCAACGCCTTTATCCCGGTATCAGGTATGTAAGCCTCGATATTCCGCGCATTGCCGAAGAAGCGGAAAATTCAGGCGAATCTTTTCTGGAAACAAACAGTCCTCCGCTTATACTCGACGAGGTGCAGTATGCTCCTGGAGTTTTCAGGTATATAAAAACGGATATTGACGCACACAGAAATGAAAATCTAAGATACCTGATAACAGGTTCACAAAAATTTTCGCTCATGCAGGGCGTAACCGAAAGTCTTGCGGGAAGGGCCGGTATCATTGAACTGTATTCGCTTTCAGCGTCCGAAATGGAGTCATTTCATGGGATAAAAGCGGATAAAAAAACCATTCTCAGATGGATTTATACCGGAGGATACCCGGAAATTCACGCCAGTGATCTCGATCCTGAAAGATATTATGGGGATTTTATCGCAACATATCTTGAACGGGATGTACGACAGGCTCTCCAGGTTAAAAATCTCAGGGACTTCGACCTTTTTTTAAGGCTGGCGGCTGTCAGAACAGGCCAGCTGCTTTCAATGAATTCGTTTGCTTCGGATCTGGGCGTCAGCCCGAATACCGTACGGAGCTGGTTGTCCGTTCTTGAGGCGTCGGGAATTATTCATCTTCTTGAGCCCTATTTTGACAACATGGGGAAACGAATCGTCAAAACGCCCAAGCTCTATTTCGTTGATACCGGGATCGCGGCGTATCTTGCAGGATTCCGTTCACCTGAAGAGATGGAAAAAAGCCAGCTTATTGGTGCTTTTTTTGAAAGTTATGTCATGGGGCAGTTTATAAGATATTATTCAAACAGGTGCCGTAAGACACCCATCTATTTTTTAAGGGACCATCACGGTCATGAAATAGATTTTGTCGTCTCCGTGGGAAATAAACTCAAGTTATACGAATGCAAATGGAGCGAGAACCCGGAATCCGGCCTGCCGGGCTTCTCCTACGCGGATAGATCTTTTAGTGACCGCATAATAAGTAAAAGCATCATCATTCCGGTACGCGGATACCGGAAAAAAGACGGCTTGATCATTGAGGACTGCGTGGGACTCAAGAGTCTGGAGGAGAGTATATAGTAACCATTGCTGGAACAAAACACCGGCCATTCCGCATGTACGGTCCAGGAGTGTGCCCTGAGAGGTCTCATTTGATCAGGCGAATAAAAAGTTTTCCGTTCGTTCGACTGGAAAATCCCTTTTCTTAATACTAAACGGACGGCCGGCGCTCCGCACGTGTGCGAAAAGCGGTCCAATTTATTATTGCTTTAATATAGAACCGCCCCTAGAATGTGAGTATATTATGTAACGAGAAGATACTGAAGCATATTCCGCGCCGGGCCCGCTTCCCGGCGCAGAGGGTGCGGATGACGACTGGATCAGAAGGGGAATGGCGGTATCGATTAAAATAGGCCTGCAGCAGAACCAGAAGCTTGTGATGACCCAGTCACTCAAGCAGTCCATAGAGATGCTGCAGCTTTCAACGGGTGACCTCGCAGAGTTGATTACGCGCGAGCTCGTAGAAAACCCCATACTCGAAGAAGACTCCATCCTTCCCGGTGACGGCGGGGACCGGGAGGCCGTGTTCGCGCGGATCTCGAGCAGCCTGTCCGGCGACGACACGCTCTCCGAGCGCATGGAGGAGCGTTCGAGCGCGTATACCGACGCGAGCGACGGCGGATACTCCCACGATTCCGACGACGAGGACCGCACGCGCAGGCTCGTCGAAAACGCGGTGGCGCAGACGGAATCGCTCATCGAGCACCTTCTTTCGCAGGCCCGTATCGCGTCCAAGGACGAGGCCGAGCTTACGCTCCTCGAAGAGATAATCACCTCTCTGGACGACAGGGGACTCCTGGGCGTCGGGGCCGGGACGATCGCGGAGGAGATGCAGACAGATGTTGAACGGGTGCGCGCCGCCGTCCGCCAGGTGGCCTCGTTCGATCCGCCCGGATGCGCGGCCGCCGGCGTACAGGAGAGCCTTGAGCTCCAGGCGCGTGCGAAATACCCCGACGACCGCCTCCTCCACACGGTCATCACCGATTACTTCAGGGAGCTGGAGAACCTGGACTATGACAGGATAGCCAGGAGGCTGGGTATTACGCTGGCCGAGGTAGTCGAGGCGAGCAGGCTCATCCACACGCTCAACCCGTACCCGGGGCGGGGCTTTTCGGCACAGGGAACGCGCTATATCGTCCCGGACCTCGAGGTGAAGATCGTCGACGACGAGATCATCCTGACGCTGATCGACGACTGGATTCCCCAGGTGAGGATCAACGGCTACTACGCACGCATGCTCAGGAAAAAAAATATTGATAAAAACCTGCGCGCGTATATCAAGGAGAGGATGCAGTCGGCGCGCGACCTTTTAAAAAACATCTCTAACAGGAGGGATACGATTTTAAGGGTGGCTGGCGCCATCCTGCTGCACCAGAAGGAGTTTCTTCTCACCGGTCCGGGGAGCCTCCGGCCCCTCACGCATGCCGAAATCGCCCACGAGGTGGGCCTGCACGAGTCGACCATAAGCCGCACGACGAGCAACAAGTTCGTCCAGACTCCGTGGGGCACGTTCGAGCTCAAGTACTTCTTCGCCTCGCGCCTGAAGGGCTCGGCCGCGGGGGAGGTGTCCTCGGACCACGTCATGGGCGCGGTGAGGGACCTGGTCGCACGTGAGGACGCGGCAAATCCCCTGAGCGACGAGGAGATACTCGCGAAGCTGCAGGCCGAGGGCGTGAGCTGCGCCCGACGCACCATCGCGAAGTACCGCGCAGTACTGGGGATACCCCCATCGAACAAGCGCAGGAAACTGAATATGATTAAGAACGAGGTCAAGGAATGAAAATCACGATCACGGGACGGCACGTAGAGATTACGCAAAGCCTGAAGGATTATGCGGAGAACAAAACCGCGAAATTCGAAAAATATTTCCACCAGCTGATAGATGCCACTATGATCATGGCCGTACAGAAACTGGACCACATGGTAGAATTGCTCATCAACGGTGACGGCGTCCAGTTTTACGCGGTGGAAAAATCGGGCGACATGTATTCTTCTATAGACCTCATAGTCGACAAGATGGAAAAGCAGATTGTAAAATACAAGGAAAAGCACAGCGGTCATAAGGTGGTTCCCCTCTCGCGCGTGATGGCCGAAGAGCCAGCTACCCGCCAGATGAAGGAGCTTTTACTCAATCAGGTGAGCAACAAGCCCAAGGACGAGGTAGAGGCCTACCTTGAGATGAAGCTCGACAACCTCGACTGCATCCTCTTCAAGAAGGGCGTCAAGGAGCTCAAGGGCGCGGATTTCATGAACAGGAACTATGCGGTCATATACAGGAACGGCGGATCGGTGAAGATGATCGAGGTGCCGTTCGAGATGATCAGGAGCAACAGTTTCAACCCTGCGGACTTCGTCGAGTGGGAGCTCGTCGTGCATAACGATGCGCCGTCGAATCCCAGGATCGATCTCAAAAAAACAGGCGCGCCCGCCAGGGTGGAAAACCTTTCCATGAGCGATGCGCTCGAGCGCATGGTGAAATCGGGCGGCGAGTTCCTTCCCTTCTTCAACAGCGAGACAAACTTTCTCAACGTGATTAGAAAGAGGGGCAGGGACTTCGAAGTCATGGTGCCGGCGTTCTGAGTCGCGTCATATGGAAAAACGCACCATCCACATCCGCGATCTCACCGGCAATGAGAGCAAGATAGACCTGCACCTGGTCCTGGTAGCGGGCAAGGCGGGAGTGGGCAAGGAAATCAGCATGGGCGACATTAACCGCCCCGGCCTTGGCCTTGCCGGCTTCTTCGACTTTTTCGCTTACGACAGGATACAGATCTTCGGACTTGGCGAAACCGCGTTCATGCGCCAGCTGGCCCCGGACAGGAAGGGCGAAATCTTCGAGCGCTTCTTTTCCTACAGCGTGCGCTGCTGCATCTTCACCCACAACGAGCATCCCGACGAGCTATTCCTGGAGCTCGCGAACCGGCACCAGGTTCCCACCTTCGTGACGACCCACCGCACCACCAGGTTTATCAGCCTGCTCACCCACGTGCTGGAGGAGATATTCTCGCCCATGGTGGTGAACCACGGAACGCTGGTGGACGTGTTCGGCGTGGGGGTCCTCCTGATGGGCAAGAGCGGCGTGGGCAAGAGCGAGTGCGCGCTGGAGCTCGTGGAACGGGGTCACCGCCTGGTGGCCGACGATATGGTCGAGATCCGCAAGATAGACGAGTCGCTTCTCATGGGATACGGCTCGGAGGTCATCCGTCACCACATGGAGATCCGGGGACTCGGGATCATCAACGTCAAGGACGTATTCGGCATCCGCTCGGTGCGCAACCGCAAGCGCATCGAGCTGGTCGTGCTTCTGGAGGAGTGGGCGAGCGGCAAGGAATACGACAGGCTGGGCATAGACGAGAACAAGTACTCGATCCTGGACATGGACGTGCCGTTCATCACCGTGCCGGTGCGTCCCGGGCGCAACATCCCCATCATAATCGAGACGGCCGCCCTCAACCAGAGGCTTAAAAAAATGGGCGTCTATTCGGCAAGAGAGCTTGACAACCGCATACAGCACTGGATGATGATGGAAGGCAGGAAGCGGCATGACTGAAAAGGAAGTGGTGGTGAAAAGCGACGCAGGCGTTCATGCCCGCCCCGCGATGATGTTCGTTCGCGAGGCGATGAAATACCCCTGCGAGGTCTTTATAGTCAAGGACGACGTCGAGGCTAACGGAAAATCCATAATGTCAGTACTGGGCCTTGCGATTACGTCGGGAACCAGGCTCATTGTACGGGCGGCAGGCCAGGATGAAGAGGATGCCGTTGACAGGCTCGTTTCATTAATAGAAAATGACTTCAAGAACTGATAAACCCATCTCGAATCTCGCGCGGGCGCTTGTCCTGGCGCTGGGCGTGTTCGTTTTTGTCGCCCTGCTCGGCGCTGCCCGTGGCAGCGGGTCGCTCTACGCGCTCGATCCCGCCCAGGGAGCTGACGGCAAACCAATGCTCGATTCCATGGAGTACGATTCCGTGCTGTTCGCGAAGAAACTGGACCCGATCTTCTCCGGCATGCTTTCGTGGTACATGCCCGGCCTGGGACAGTACTATTCGGGCGAGTACCTGAAGGGGACCATTTTCCTGGTGACCGAATACACTCTCGTGTTTGCGGCGATCTTTTATTACCTTGATTTCGATTTCGCGGCGGGCACCGGGAACGGCTTCAGCCTCAAGGTTGACGCGAAAAGGACCGACCTTGGGGTCGTCGAAACGTCGCGTCGCAACGTCTTCTTTGGCCTGATCGGGTGCGCCGTGATGCTGCACCTTTATGACGTCTATGACGCCGTGATGTCGGCGCGCAGTTACAATTCGCGCCTCGAGAAGTCGCGCCTGCAGTATCGCGAGCTCTACCCGAAACTCAATTTCGGATTTAACGGCACGTCGGTATTCATGGGAGTGGAGCGGGCTCTATAACATGAAAAGGATAATGGCATACTGTCTCGCGCTGGTGCTGGCGGCCGAATGCATGCTGGTCCCGCTGCGGCAGGCCGCGGCCGCCCAGGCCGATTCGGCGCCCGACAGCGGAGAATTCACCTTTGATACCCCTGACCGCAAGGACCCGTTCATCGCGGGCCTGCTTTCCTGGACCTGGCCGGGACTTGGTCAGTTCTACACGCAGAACTATGCCGAGGGCTCCTTCTTTCTCATGGCCGACCTCATCCAGACGGGACTGCTCATCTACATGATATCCTACTATTCCGACAAGTATACGCAAAACGACCAGGACGTGGTCAGCTGGAAAAAGATGGAATCTCAGGACAAGACCATCATAATCGGGTACCTTTTCTCCTTCCTTGTGCTTCGCGTCGCATGCGTCCTGAACGCCGTGAGCTCCGCGGAGACGTACAACAAGGAAATTTATTTCCCCTACTGGAAATCGCAGAACAAGGTGCGGTTTTCCTTTGACCTTCAGCCGGGCGGCGTCTGCGTGGGTGTAACGAGTCCCCTGTACTGCGCATATTAATGAATACCGGGCATACATCATTCTTCCTCCTGCTCGTCCTCGCGTTTCTTGCCGTAAGCGCGCCGCTCGCGGCCAACGAGATCCAGTTCGGTGCGGTCGAGGTCGTTGAGGATAAGCTGCGTGTCAACTTTTTCATCGCCTCCTACCAGGCGCAGGACATCGTGGAGGCTATCAGGAGGGGGATCGAGGTCAAGATCGTCTATGAGATACAGCTTTTCCGTCCCGCCGCTTTTTTTCTCCTGGGGAACAAGGTGGACTTTGACAAGATCATCAGGCGCTCGGTGAAGTACGATTTCTGGGCCAAGGCGTTCGTGGTCGTGGAGGAGCGCAAAACGGTCTCCTTCCAGAGCGAAAACGCGATGCTCGAATACTTTTTCTCGGTGAAGGACTATGACGTAGCGGACATGGGGCCCCTGAAGGGCCAAGGCTATGCGATCCGGGCGCGCGCGGAGCTCAAGTCGGTCGAGCTTTATTTCCCCATGAGCCTGATTTTCAAGTACATGGTAGGGTTCTGGAACTTCGATACGGGCTGGGAAAATGGTCCCAAGCTCGATTTCTAGAGATACACGCGCAGCGGCGCCGGCGGCGCGCGCGGCGATTAAAACCTGAGCGCAATGAAACTCGAGAAACTCAAGACGGGGAGCATCACCGGGAGGCCGCGCCTGGAGGACGTGATATTCCTGCTCGGGATCTTCGTGTTTTCGGCGCTGTTAATCCTGGGGCTCTTCCCACGGAGCGAATCCGGGACCGAAGAAGGGCGCAACTTCTACATCTTCCTGATGATGGCGGTCCCCGCGATCGTCGCGATCTATTTTATCATCATTTCCTTCCGGCGCAGGCTCTCGGAAAAATCGTCAAACCCGATAGCAAGCATTCGGTTCAAGATAGCCCTCGCGTTCGTGTTCGTGGCGATTCTCCCCTCGCT
>CALMJO010000548.1 GCA_937864375.1 uncultured Spirochaetota bacterium | reverse complement strand
CGACCATACCGTGCGCGCCGCCGCCGAGGCCTTCTTCGCGCATTCAGGCGCGGACGGCCTGCAATTTTTGTTCAATGCGCTCGAAAAAAGTGATGACGAAACCAGGGATGCTTTTTATGGAGTAATCGCGCGCGCGTGCGCTGCCTCGCCCGGTCCGCTCCTGGAAAGGCTGTCTCACCCGGACGCCGACATCAGGCGGCGCGTGTCGAGGATCCTTGGGCTCATCGCCTACCGGTCCTCCACGGAAGCGTTGTGCGCGATTGCAGCCGGTGACCCGGACCCGGCGGTGCGCGACACCGCCGCATGGGCGCTCGGAGCCATCGGCGACGCAGCCGCGGTCCCCGCGCTCCTGGCGCTCGCGGGCGATCCGGGCATGGAGATGCGCCGATCGCAGGCCGCCGATTCGCTCCGCGTGTTTCCAGCGGACCTGTACGCGGACGAGATCATCGGCCTGCTCAAAAGCGCTCATCCCCAGGTCCGCTGGCGGGCGGCACTGGCGCTGGGACATTCGGGCGACCCCCGCGCGGCAAAGGCGCTCGCCGCCGCGCTGGTGGAAGAACGGGACGGGAGTGTCATCGACCGGATCATCGCCTCGCTGGGAGAAACCCGCGATTCGGCGGCGCGGCCTGCTCTCCTCGCCCTGTACCGCGAGGACCATGCCCGGTGGAGGATGGTGCGTGAGGCGCTCGCGAAGCTTCACCGTAAAGGATAAAAACGGGATTATCGACGGAGTAGAAGGCATGAAAGTGCAGATGTTCACCATGGATGACCTGGAGTACTGCGGCTCCATCATCGAGGAGAAAGGTTCGTGGAGTTACCAGGACGTCCGCAACGAGCACCTCGTGCGCATGACGACGGGAATGCCGCTCAAGGCGGTGCTCGCGAGCCTCGCGGGATTCCAGATCGTGTACGACATTATCGAAGAATGAACCGCTTTCATTTTTTGGTTAAAAACAATTGACATATTGCATCGACGTCCTACCTTGTAGGGGATGCAGGGAGCTGCATACCGGGGAAAGCGAATGCCAGAAGAAAAAAAAGCGAATGACGTTGAACTGGATTTCTTCGACATAGATGTTGACCTGGACAATCCTTTTCCCGGCGGACCGGAAAAGGAGGCCCTGCCGGCTGCAACGCCGGCCAGGGACGCCGGGTTCGAACTGCCGGCGCTGGACGACGAGCCCTCCTTCGACGAGCAGGCCTACGAGGAGCCCAGCGGGCACGTTACGCACAGGCGCTCATCCAAGGACTTCAACCCGGACATGGACGCGCTGCTCATGACCGCGCAGTCGCCCATGATCCTCGAAGGAATGAAGCACTACACCCAGGGAAACTTTTCCTCCCAGACCATGCCCATCTACCTCGAGGCGCTCAAGGGCATAGCCCTCTACATCAAGATACTGGACAGGAACCCCAACAACTTCAACAAGCTCCAGAAGCTCATCGACGCCGACACCGACTGCAAGGAGGTCGAAACCATCGCATTCAACCTCTTCAAGATGATCCACGGCCGGCAGCCGGAAAACGACCAGGAAAAGCTCGTTTCATTCGAGAGGTTCGAGCAGCTCTTCAGGGAGGCCGTCAACAAGGCGTCCATCAGCAACAGCATGAAGCTTCTCAAAAAGTACCTCCTGATGTCGGGGAGCCTCGACGAGGTGAAGGTGCGCGACCTGTTCAAGCGCGGCAACGTGGATCTGAAATCGGATATTAATAATTTCGCGCAGCACCTCCAGCTCGGGCTCGACCTCATGAAAAAGGGGCGCCACGAGATCGCGAAGGGCCTCAAGGGCCGCGACCTCAACATCTACGTGATCAAGGCCTCGTACCTCCTCTACTACTACTACTCGCTGAGCGGAAACGAAAACCTCGCCGAACACTACGCGAGGCTCCACAATAACTACAAAAAGTATTTCATCATTCGCGAGTAGCGCCTAGAGCAGCGGCTCCGTTGCGCGAAAGGCGACCTCGTCCGAACGGAAGAACCCCTCGCGCGTGAGCCGAACCCTGAAGTCCGGTCCCTCGCGGTCAATGAGCACCAGGCCTTCATCCTCCAACGCGCCGAGCGTCCGCAGCATCTCGCCTGGAATTTCACGACCCAGAACTTCCCTGAAATACGAGGCCGCAACCCCCGTTGAGAGCCTGATGCCCGTCATAATTAACTCGACCGCCGCCGCGTTCCAGCTTCGCTCATCGCGCACCAGCGTCACGCCCTCGTCCGCCAGGTACTCTTCCACCGTCTGCGCGTTGTAACAGCGCTCGCCGCCCAGGAACGAGTGCGCCGACGCCCCCGCACCCAGGTAGGGCATGAATCTCCAGTATTTCAGGTTGTGGCGGGACTCGAAGCCGGGGAGTGAAAAATTCGAAACCTCGTAATGATCGTAGCCTCCCGCCTCGAGGATATCCATGACCGATTCAAAGGCCTCGCGCTGCGTGCGCTCGAGCTCGTAGGAGGTCGCGAGGCGCGCTGCGAGCGGCGTCCCCTTTTCCAGGGTAAGCATGTACGCGGAGATGTGTTCCGGGCGAAGCTCCAACAGGAGGCGCGCGTCTTCCCCGGCGCGCACCCGGTCCATACCGGGCGCCCCGGCGATGTAATCCATGCAGTGCGCGATTCCCGGCACGTCCATGAAGGAGTGGAGCACCTCGATCCCGGCAAGGCGCGCCCTGCGCCCGATGACGCGGCGCTCCACCTCCCTGAACGCCTGCACGCCCAGCACCACGCGGTTCACTCCCGCGTCGCGGTATTCCCCCGTGCGCGCAGGAGAAAAATCCTCCGGGTTGCATTCGATGGTGATTTCCGCGTGAGGCAGCAGGCCGAGCTCCCGCTGCGCGTTTTCGATCAGGCGTTCGACCATCTCAGGAGAGAGGAGTGAGGGGGTTCCGCCTCCAAGGTACAGCGTGTCGGCGCCACGGCCATCGAGCGACGGGGCGCGCAGCTTCATCTCGCGGACGAGCCGTTGCACGTAGCGCGCAAGAAGCGCGCGTGACTCCGCGCGCGGCATCCCGTCCACGGGAATGGAATAGAATCCGCAGTAGTCGCACTTGGCCCGGCAGAAGGGAATGTGAAGGTAGATGCCGGCGTGCGCGCGCTGCGGGTTCATCGGTCAGGCGGCTTCACTGCCTCGTCCCCGGGATAGCCGAGCGCGAGGTTGATCTTTGAGCTGGGCTTGAGCTCTCCCTTGAGCGCGCGCGCGATCTGCCGCATGGACTCCTCGCTGTTGGAGAACGAGTACAGGGTCCGTTTCACCCATGCCTGTTTCGCGACCGGGAATGGATTCCCCGTACTGAGCACCACGAGCTTCACGCGCTTGTTCTGCGCCAGTCCCTGCGCGCCTGCTATCTGGGGATCGATGTACCAGTCCGTATGGTAAAAGACCAGCGCCTCGCCGTCGCCCTTCGGCAGAACATCTCCCAGGCGCGCCCCCGTCTCGATGACGGTGAGGGAGGGATCGCCCAGCTTCGCGGTCTCCGCGCGCAGGCCCGCATGCGGGGTGATGAGGATTTTTTTCTTTATGGATTTATCCGCGAGCAGCGACTCGTACGTTTCCGCGCCCCGGTAATAGAGCGCGTCGGCCGACGCGGCGGCATTGATGGCGTCGGCCTTGGTCAGCAGCGCGGTTTCCCTCGCGGAATAGCGCGGCCCGTCGAGCGCGACCTTTCCGTTTTCGAGCTTCATGACCTGGTAGCGGAGCTTCATTTCTAAGATTCTGCGCACCGACCGGTTCACCCGTTCAACCGGAATGGTCCCCGCCTTCACCGCCTTCATGAGCGCCTCGTGGACCAGCGGCACCGTCGTGCCGTGGCTCGACACCAGGATGATGTCGGACCCGGCGTCGATCGTCTTCACCGCCGCCTCGCCTATCCCCATCATCTTCGAGATGGCGTGCATCTCCAGGTCGTCGGTGATCACGAGCCCCTGGAACTGCATCTTCGTCCTGAGAAGATCCGTGAGGATCTCGCGCGAGAGGGTCGCCGGCATCCCGTTCCTGAGAATGGCCGGGTAGCTTATGTGCGCGGTCATGATCACCTCGAGGCCCGACCTGATCGCGACCTCGAATGGATGGAGCTCGAGCCGGGAGAGCCTCTCCATGTCGTGCGGGATCACCGGCAGGGTGAGATGCGAATCCCTGTTCGTGTCGCCGTGACCGGGGAAATGCTTTCCCACCGCGATGCAGCGCGCCTTCTGCAGGCCCTTCACGTAAAAGCGCCCCATCCGCGCCACCACCTCGGCCGCAGAGCCGAACGAGCGCGAATTGATCACGGGGTTCTCGGGATTATTGTTCACGTCGAGCACGGGCGCCAGGTTCATGTTGACTCCCGCGGCCCTGAGCTGCATCCCCATGATCCTGGAGGCGTCGTACATGAGGTCGGCATCGTTCACCACGCCGAACGCCATATTGCCCGGGAACTGGGTCACCCCTTTCGTGATCCGGTACACCCTGCCCCCCTCCTGGTCGGTGGACACGAAGAGAGGGAAGCCTGAGCATTTCATGGAGGCGTCCTGGAGCGCCGCCACGAATTTCGCGGGCCCCTCCTGCTGGTCTATGTTGTACCCGTAAAGGATGATTCCCCCGGGAAGATATTTTTCCAAGATCGCGCGGGAATTGTCGGACAGGGTGTTTCCCGGCACGCCCACCATGAGCAGCTGCCCCACCTTCTGTTCCAGGGTCATGCGGCCCAGGATGCGGTCGGCGTCTTCGAAGCGCCGTGGCTCGGGGGCGCACACAAGCAGCGACGCGCAGAAAAGAATCAGCATGGCGGAAAACGGTTTTCTCATTGCAATCTCCTCGTGTGCGCCCAGTGGGAAGCGCCAAAGCGCGATTTTCAATACATTTTTCGGCCCGGTTCCATTAAATTGTTGAGAAAATGCCGATCACCGTCATAATAAGGCTCTCTCCGGATCGCCCGCTTTTTTAAGGGACGGTTAAACTCAAGGCCCGGATGCTTCGATAATAATACCAGGATAGTTATGACCGCAGACAGGGAAATCCAGTTCCTGGACAGCTACAACGCCAGCACGGCGGTGGTGCCCGAGGTGATCACCCGGCTCATGAGCGACCTTGGCGCCATGAAATTCCCGCAGATGGAAATCGACGAGATCATTATCGCGGTCGACGAGGCGCTCACCAACGCCATACAGGGAACCCTCAAGAAGCAGGAGGGACTCAGCTTCGGCACGCAGGACCTCTGCCGCTCCATAACGGTCCGCTACAGCATCACCCCCGAGTTCTTCGACGCCACCATCATCGACCACGGCTGCGGACTCGATATCCTGAAAACACTCAAGATCATCCCGGACAGGGCGTCCATGGACTACCACGACCAGGTACAGAATTACGCCAGGGACGCCGGGCACAGGAAGGTCCGGCTCACGGTCAACGGACGCGAGATCGCGCTCAAGGGGATAGGCGCGGGCATCAAGATCATCATCGCGTTCATGGACAGCATCACCATCGACCTGTTCGACAGGAAAGACGTCATTTCTTCCGCGGTTTCTGAATTCACCGACGGCACCATACTCACCATAACCCGCAAGAGGAGATACTAGTGAAAAAGAGGAAACCGGAGAAGGCGTACAAGAACCTTGAATTCCTGGCCTCGCGCGAGGCCCGCACCCTGCGCATCCTCAGCGAGTACCTGGAACCGGAAAAGCGGTTCCACGAGCTGGGTGTCAGGCACACGGTCGTGTTCTTCGGGTCCGCCCGCTCGGGCCCCAAAAAGGACGCGCACGGCACCGACCGCTATTACTGGGCCGCCGAGGAGCTCGCCTTCCTGCTGGCCGCGTTCAGCAACCAGATCAGCGACAGGGACAACGGGTTCTATATCTGCACGGGCGGGGGCCCCGGCATCATGGAGGCGGCGAACCGCGGGGCGAAGCGCGCAAAAGCCAAAACAATCGGGCTGAACATCTCCCTCCCCTTCGAGCAAAATCCCAATCCCTACATAAGTCCCGAGCTCAACTTCGAGTTCCATTACTTTTTCATGCGCAAGCTCTGGTTCCTGTACCACGCCAAGGCGCTCGTGGTCTTCCCCGGGGGCTTCGGCACGCTGGACGAGCTCTTCGAGACGCTCACCCTGGTGCAGACGGACAAGCTCGAAAAGGGCAACCTTCCCATCCTGTTGTACGACCGGGCCTACTGGGAATCGATCGTCAATTTCAAGAAGCTGGCCGACATGGGCTATATCTCTCCCGAGGACCTGAAGCTGTTCCATTTCTGCGACACTCCCGGTGAGGGCTTTATTTTCCTGAAGCCGAGGATCGAGAAGCTGATTACCAGGGTAACGCACAATGTTCTCCAGGAATGATCCGCCCCGGCGGTTAAAATATAATTGCGTTCGAAGGCCCATGCCCTTATGATACGTTTGATCGGCACGGCGTGCCGACGGCAGGGTCCGGGCCCGACTGCACAAAGGAAGGTGTATAGTTATGAAAAAGAGAATTCTCGTCCTAGCATGCGCGATGGCCGTAGCGGCCGCCCCCCTCGCCGCCCACTTCACGTACTCCACCTACAAGAGCGACGCGTTCAATTATTCCATACAGGTTCCGGGCGAATGGTCGCTCACGGAGATGTCACTCGCGAGCAAGCACATCATGTATTCCTGCCCGGACAAGGCGGTCGAGATCAAGGTCAAGGCGCTCAAGTCCGCTGATGCCGACGTCGACAGGATCGCAAACAAGAGCAAGTGGAACCTCCGCGACATCGATTCCAGGCTGAACAAGATCATCGAAACCGGGAACATCACGGTAACGAAGAACATCGCGGGCAAATTGATGGTGTTCGAATACGCGCAGGAGCGGCGGGATATTCTCCAGAGGACGCTGGTTACCGTGAACGGAGGGATCATTTACATCGTTGAATGCAAGGCCCCCGTGGCGAGCTTCTACCGCTACGAGGATATCTTCAACAACGCGTTCTCCTCGTTCGCGTTCCTTACCGGCCAGAAGACCGAGGTCAGGCCCAAGACCGACACCGGCGAGAAGACCCAGCCCAACGCGGACGACGCCCGCACGCGCCTGGCCCCCAAGAGCGACAGCCTCTCCGATCTTGAATACGAGTGGTAGGGTGTGCCCAAGGCCGGACTTGAACCGGCACGGACTTGCGTCCAAGGGATTTTAAGTTGTGAAAGTAGGCCTAATGGCGTATCTAACCCCTGATTGAGCCAGGGGTTGCGCCATTTGCCTACCCGGCAACCTGCCCTTTATCCTCAACTTGACAGGGTGGATCAACCAGTGCTTTCAGAAGTGCTACCTTGTCATGGATTCCCACCCTTCCTCCGAACATCGCGTACCGCTTCTCCGTAACGGCAGTAGTGCTGTGTCCAAGCAAGGATTGAATATCCGATAAGGGCACCCCATAATCCCTGAGTGTCTGCGCATATATATGACGCAGATCATGGAAGCGCAGCGGTGTCCCACCGGCGACCCGGAAGCTCAGTGAATCCCGCATCCGGTTCCACTCGTAACGAAAAGGATTCTCAGACCAATTAAGCACCGATTCCGCAAAGGGTTCCCTTAAGCGACATTCCACCAGGTGCGTTCGCAGGAATTCAGGAATCGCGACTGCGCGTCGCTTCTTTCCCTTCGTGATCTCCGATCGAAGACGAATAATTGATCGATCGATATCCACATCCGCCCATTTAAGACAGAAGACCTCGTTTCGTCGAAGGCCCGCAAGCAATCCAAGCAATACCGCGGTATATAGCTTCCCCACTTTCCTTGCTGCCGTGAACAGCTCCGCAATATTATCCTGCGTAACCTCAACCTCCCGCTCATTATGCTCAGGAGGCTTCAAACCGAAACATGGATTCATCCGATCATACATCTCTCTTCTGATCGCCCAGGTAAAGAATACCGAGAGTTCCGCACAGGTCCGATTCACTGTAACCTGGGAAACGGTACCCTGCGTTCTCTTGTTGGTATGCATCCGCCAAGCCAGAAAGTCCTCAATATGCCCCCTCCTGATATCCTTAAGCGGAAGGTCGCGCTTGAAATACTCCCTCACCAGGCTGTAAGCATATTCGTGCCGGTATACCTGATCCAGGGACAGATGTCCCCTGGTCTTCCTGATGTAGTTGATAAACGACTCATAGCTTTCAAAGAACATGATTCTCGACTCTGGAGCCTTAAGACACTCCGCCAGCCATCGACCGTATATACCTTCTACATGTCGTGGCATGCACGTCAGGTTCTTCCTGAACCGACGACCAAGGACGTGGGTATCGAATGCGTATCGAACTCGCCCCTTGGGGACGTTTGTCTGGTCCCGAGTCGGCCTGTAACCTTTGCCCCCCAATGGATTCCTCCTCGCGAAGAAGGGGCGGGATGGGAAATAGTACCCATCCCGCCACTGGCAGTCAATTCATAAGTGGAGTTACAATAACGGTCAATTTGACCATTCCTTATTGTAATCGTAATCACGAACGAGTAGTTCACTCAATGCTGCTCGCTATTGTTACAATCTCGGGAATCTGATCAAGCCCCGGGCACAATATCTGCTCTACTTCCTTATACGAAAGCGTAGTGCGTTCCAGCAGCGCCGATGCAACCGCTTCAATCTTATGCCACCTGAATTCGATGAATTCCTCGGTAACAACATCGAAGTATCTCATGAGAGCATTTACCTGTCGCTCCGAACCGGCCATGTGAAATACGAGATCGGCGACAGATTTCCAGTCATCCGATGCTCCCCGCTGGTTATACCTACCCCGTACTTTGCGCTCCGCTTCAGGGCCGGCCAGCGTTCTTATAATCCTGTCCCGAAGCCTGACGAAGAATCGAACTCCAGTATCTTCATCCGGTCTCCATATCGACGGCCTTCCCAGAACATGACCTAATGCACTCCCCTTGGGTTTGATTGTGACATGCTTGAATCGTGGTCCGTTGAAGAAGTAGCAATACGCGACTGCGTGCCCGGCTTCGTGAAAGGCAACGTACTTGAGCATATCTTTACCGTCTGATTTACTCTTTCTCATATGTTTCTCCTGTAGATTATAGTATTGTCTGAACTCCATTCTGGAATTCAGTATTTCGAAGTGTCCCGACTAAGGTCCAGACCGGGAGGGGTGGAGCGAGAACTCCCTCCCGGGTGGTCTTATCCTTGCAGCAGATCACGCGCACATCGGGGAGGCATTGCACCAAGAGGGTCAGAGACTAGTGGGAGCATTCCTCCTGGGATAAGCTCGCCGCCTTGACCTCTTTCGCAATATACTCTCGGCGCTCTTTGAACTTGGCATGTACCGCGCTGATCCGATGTGCCACGAGCTCCTTGCGGAGCCGTTCCCGGTTCTCGCGAAACCAGCCATTGAGTTTATCACCGCCTGTTTGGAGCACAAGGTACAGGTTTACCACATCCGTCTTGTTCAGAGCAGCGATATCACAGGTTTCCTTATTCATGGACACCAGAGTATCCCGAACGCGGGACATCTCCGAGGTAGGGAGTGGCATCTTCTCGAACTTCCGGCAGAATTCGGCCAGGTTGGAGGCCGTCCCATCCTTCGGCATATTGTCCGCCTTGACATGCTCAGCATACAGGAGCTTCAGGCACAGATCCTGGATGTCCTTTCGTACTGAGCGGAATGTTACCTTCTCGAAGAATGGCAATGCTGCCAGTTCATACGCAGCATCCCTAGCCCTGCTCGGCGAGCTGAATAGCACCTCTGCGCTAGTGAGCCTGGTCCCACCCTGCAAGTCCTGGAATACCTGGACAGCTTGGTCGTCAGTCAGCCTTTCACGGATATCGAGCTGAACTTCGACGTCCTCAAAGGCTTTACGTTCCTTCTCCTCGATCTTCGCGTAGTGTTCCCGGAGACACTCGCTCCGTTGCTTACCATCGAGCATCTCGTAGGTATCGTCGGCGAGCTTGCGAAGCATGATAGTCGGGACTTTGCGGAACCTAGCCACATGATCCAGGAACTCCCGGCGATGGGCTCGGCTCCATACTTCCCCACGCTGATAGGCGGGAGAGAGCTCGATCTTGTCGAGCATGGTGATGTAGTCTTTTAACTTCATGGAGTTTATCTCCTAATATATAGATTGAAAGCTATTCCGTCGTTCCCGAGGAAGCTTCCGTTAATGTGGGTGAGGATTAGCGTGGATAGCAGATGGATTTCGGGGAAAAAGTATAAGATTAGAGGAGATCAGTACAGCGCACTATTGCACGTACGTACGATGTACGTACGACGTACGAACGTCGTTAGAGCTGCTATTGATATTACCGTTAATGTGGCGAAGAGAAGCGATGAAAGCGTTGAAATGTGGGGGAAGCGAAGCGTAAGAATATAGGTCTAAAGGCTTTCTGTGTAATCCTTGGGTTACATTATCTGGAATATGTTAACTTTGACTTGTCCCGATGTTTCCTGTGTAACTCATTCATTGACTTGATGAGATAGTTAAAGTTATAAGTAGTGCGCGCTCTGAGCGGGTGATCTACTCCCTTTGGCTGCTTGATGAAAGGGGCGGAAATAGTGACTAGCGCTTTGCCTTTATAGGTAATCCTCTCCAGCTTCCGCTTGATATTCAATACTTGTTTACGGGAGTACTTCATCTTCATTCCGATGAATGTATCGTCTGCGATGATGTCACCGATTCCCCCTCTCTTCTTAGTGCCAAAAGCCAATACATAGATGATAAAGTCCCTAAGTTGATGGCTGAGCCCCAAATCTTCAAAACAGGTGAGAAGCGGACGAGGTACTGGAAAGAAGCCATGTTGAGTGAAGCCCCTTCCAAACATCTTATCAATAACGGCCAAACGGTTGCGGACCTTTCCTTTACTCTTAGGATTCCGGCGCTTGAATTCACTCCTATCCATGGTTTCCTTATCGGAACAAAGTTGCCTTGCAATCAACCACAATACGATCCACTTAGCGAAGCTGCTCGTCTGGCATACACTTGAAGAACTCCTGGATGAGCTTGTTGTGATCTTGAAGTTCGACAATCACCAAACGCTTCCGTTAATATTCCCACCAGGTTAGACCACCCCAAAGGAAACCTCAAATCGTTTCGAGCCCCCGGGTATCAAGGAAATCAATGCCTATTGGTTACTCCTCCAATATATTAGTTGACATATATAACAGTTCATTCTATCAATGATTGTTGGCATATATAAATAGAATGTTTGCGAAGGAAATACATCACATGCGAAAGACCCCTCCCTTCTGGTTCATTATTAGCATCATTATATTATCCATCGCCTTCATTTCACCCGCCCGTTCTGCCAGCGATAAAGAAAAGATGCGTATCGCCGTCCTGGACTTCAAAGCCGATGGCGTCGCTGAAACGAAAGCTGGAAACATCGCGGAACTTCTTCGTATCGAGCTCGTGAACTCGGGATCGTTCACCGTGATCGAGCGCACCCAGATGGACCAAATATTGAAAGAACAAGAATTCAGTCAAACTGGCTGCGTAGACGAGGCTTGTGCGGTAAAGGTTGGCAGGCTGCTCTCTGCGAACAAGATGTTAGCCGGACGCGTGATGATGTTCGGTGAAGAGTTGACGATTACGGCCAGTATTATCGACGTTGAAAAAGGGTCGATCGAATATGCTGATAAAGTAACCATTAAATCTGATGAAGATATTCATCGCGCAATCCAGTCATTGGCAAAGAATCTCTCTTTGCGGAATACCGGGAAGAGCGCTAAAAGCGAGCCGGAGAAGATAGCCACTCCTCAGAAGAAAGATGATAAACCAAAAGTTGAAGCCGCAAAGGTAAAACCGAAAGAAGCCGAACCTCGCAAGGCTGACCCAACCGATTATGAAGGATCGAGGCATTCGGGGATAATGTTCTTCGGAACGTATTCGATGCCATTTGGCTCGATGGGGAATACCTTGAAACCATTGGCCGGTATTGGTCTTCTTGGTGAATTACAGGTGATCCGCTTTGATTCGGTTCTGCTATACGGCATCGCTGGTGGAGGATATTCCTATCACAATGTAAAGACCTCTAAATCCAGCAACGACTCACTCGGCATCCTCACCGGCTGGGCAGGATTCGGAACGGGGTACAATCTGTCTTCTGACTTCTCGCTTCATTTCAGCCTCCTGGCTGGTTATTCAAGATCAAGTCTCACACAGAGCGAAAACAGCACATCTTATACTTCAAATGATCCGGCAATAATGGGTATGGCCGCTCTTCGCTATCAGCTTACACCCGAGCTATTCCTGTCTGTGAATACTGCGTATTCGCGCGTGCTCTATATTGGCTCCGACTTGACGGAACTACAATTCGGAGCCGGAATCGGATATGGATTCTGATCTTCAATAACTGAAAAGGAACGAGAGATATTATGAATCTGCCAGACGGGAAGTTACTCACAAGCCTAATTGGAGCACTACTTCTTATGTTCAGCCTACTCACCTCATGTGACCGAGTAGCCATCGGAGACAAGCTGTCTGATGTAAATCCGGAGCCCGCCCGATTCGATACAGATAGATTTGATCAGGGTGTATTCGGAGATTGATGAGAATGATAACGCAAACACACAGGAATATTGCAGGAGATTGAAATGCAAATTACCATTAATATCCACATTGATGACAGAATCATAGGCTTCTTCAAGAGGAACATTAACAAACGTAATGCTATAATTACCATTCCGATAATAGCAGTTATTAGCTCACTCGCCGTATATGCGGCTTCAATCACTAAGCCGCATACCTTCGCCCCGAATGCGGTAATCTCCTCTTCTGAAATGAATGATAACTTTGATACCCTCTATGCGAAAGTGAATGCGCTCGACAGCCTTCATGAATCTGCCTATGTTTACAGAACCACCTCCTTAAGCATTCCAGATGATGTCGATACTCCTGTCGAATTTGATTCCGAAGAATATGATGAGACCGGGATGCACAGCCTAGTGTCAAACCCAGCACGACTTACGGCACAAAGTAGTGGCCTGTATTATGTTCAAGCACACGTGCAGTTTCCAATTCATAATAATGTTGGATATCGTATTGCCTCCCTATTCAAGAACGGCGACTTCTATTCTGGTGGAATATCTATTGCCAGCGATAAAATGATTCCTACTTCAACCATAGAGGTAGTAGGCAACCCATCTTCGATAGTTCGTCTTAATCAAAATGACTACATCCAGGTCACTGTTCGGCAAAACTCGGGTGGTTCATTGAGCATCCAAAGAGACAATGGCCACAAGTATTCTCTCGAGTTCATGATGGTAAAGATATCAGACTAAGACAGGAACAGCGTCTTAAAGTGGACATTGTTGCACACGGAATCAATCTCTCAACCAGGAGAGTGGATAATGCAGATCAATATCACGATTAACATTGACGAGAAGATTGTTTCTAAACTCAAGAAAGTGTTCTGTAGACGCAATGTTCTGATAGCGATACCCATCATTGCGATTACGAGTTCATTGGTCGTTTATGGAGCATCAATTACAAAACCACATACATTCGCTTCCAACGATGTGATTTCCTCTTCTGAGATGAATGATAACTTCGACACTCTATACACACAAGTCAACACCTTATCGTCTATGCACGATGCGGTAAGTGTTTCGAACAGCAGTAATATTTCAATTCCCAATTTCACATTAACGCCAATTCCCTTTAACACGGAGAAGTTCGATACAAATGATCTCCATGATGTGACTACAAACACTACACGACTCACCGCGAAGAAAGCAGGTATCTATCAAATCACAGGCGCTGCTCACTTTGAATTGCTTAACGCGGGTTACAGGGAACTGCAAATAAGGAGAAATGGAACCGAATACATTGCATCGCAAAGGATGGATTACACAGCATGCTCAGTCCAAAACCTTCCTCTAAACATCGCTACTTTATATAAATTAGATGTTGATGATTATGTGGAATTGATGGCGGCTCACAATTATGGCACTGCAATGAATATAATTGCTGGCTGGAGTTCCACTCCCGTGTTTATGATGATTAGGATTAGTGACTAGTCGAGTAATGATACTACGCAGTCAACCAGTTAAGGTGTTATTCGCTCTACTCTTAAGAAGAAAGTGAATAAATCGAATCCTTAACTAAAACTATCTCAAAGTCCTTTGACTCATTAGCAAACTACTCCGTTAAAGTTGAATAAACCATAGACGCACCGATGGTACACGATATAGATCGGAACCCACTCCTAGAATAATCCCTACCAGGTAATAACACCCGTTGGGGACCTTAAATCCTTTCGAGCCCCCGGGTATCTCTCAAGGGCCTGCTTCGGCGGGCTCCTCCTCTTTTAAGACCAGATTCAAGTCAACGGGTGGTAAGCGTCAAGCAAACCGCATCTTCCTGACAAGAGTGATCCGAGCTATACTGC
>CALMJO010000547.1 GCA_937864375.1 uncultured Spirochaetota bacterium | reverse complement strand
GCCCAGCCCTCCCATTAAAAACATCAACCCCGCCGCGGTGCCGCGCTGCTCGGGCGGCGTCAGGTCGGGCAGGAGTGCGAAGTACGGGCCAATGGCCGTGAAGAATCCCGCGTAGAGGAAAAGCGAATAGATGATCGCCGCGAAAATATTCGGTGTCGCGTAAAGGAGCGCGAGCGACACGAGCACCATCGCCCAGCCGCCCAGGATGAACGGCTTTCTCCTGCCCATGCGCGTATGGGTCCTGTCGGAGAGCGCGCCCACGACCACCGGCATCACCGCGCCGAACACCCCGCCTATGGAAAGGACCAGCCCCGTGAGCGTCTTCGACCCGGTGAGCTCGTCAAGGTAGAGAGGAAGCGTCGCCGAGTTGAAGCCCCAGAAGGTCTGGACCGCGAAGAGCCCGGTGGCAAAGATCAACAGCTGCAAGAATGTGCGGCGCTCGGGGGGCATGCGGCGCTCCGTCGTGCTCATTAAATTTGATTTATCATTTACGGGGCGCTGCCGATGATCCCCGCATAGCGTGAGCGTGGCGCCATTAAGCTCCACGGTCTTTTGGCAGGATTGTACCGGGTGGAAAAATCACGTCAATGACTTATTGAAGGGGATGATCCCGCGAAGGCGGCAAACATATTCAGGAGTCAGGATCAATTTGATCGGGGGCCGACCAGGCGACGCCTAGTAATCGCTCGAAGCCCCACCCCCGCCAAAATCGCCCCCTCCGCCGCTGCAGTCGCCGCCGCTTGAGCTGTCGCTGCTTGAACCGCTTGAACTGTCCGAACCGCTCGAGCTGCCCGAACCGCTCGAACTGCCCAAGTCGCTCGACGAGCCGCCGCTGTCACCGGACGAGCCTCCCTGGCCGCCGCCCCTTGAGGGACCGAGCATTTTGATGAAAAAGAGCAGCAGGACCACGAAGAGCACTGTTCCCCCGAATATGGCCGCCGGCAGAAACCAGTCCCTCTTCCAGATGCTTTTCGTTACGGCCGGGTCCTTGTCCATACCGGAGAATTCGCCCTGTACCGCGAGCCTGATACAGGCGACGCCTTTGAGGATTCCCTCGTCAAACTTGTCGACCTTGAACGACGGCTTGAAGCACTCGTCGATTATCCTGCCCGCGTACAGGTCGGTGAGCTTCCCCTCGAGGCCCCGTCCCACCTCGATGCGAATCTTCCGTTCCTGTTTAGCGACCAGGACGATGACCCCGTTGTCCCGCTTCGCCTGCCCGATCTTCCACTTCTCAGCGACCTTGATGGAGAATTCCTCGAGTACCTCCCCCTGCAGGGAGGGAATGGTGAGGACGACCACCTGGGTGGATTCTTTCTTTTCGAGCGCGGCAAGATCGTTTTCGAGGAACGCGATGGTGTGCGGCTGGAACATTCCCGCGTAATCGTTGACATGTCCCTTCAGTGCCGGGACTTCGAGCGCGGCGGCCGGCGGGGCCGTCGCGCCAAGGCAGATAAGCGTGAGGAGCCCGATTGTCATGCGTTTCATGCGCGCCTCCCGGTTCGTGAAATGGTCACCGAGTCATTGCCTTTTCAGTCGGAATTTTGGCCCGGCCATATGATCGCGCAGTTTCGCGGAGAAGGCAAAGGAATTTATTTTCCTCAACGCCCCGACTGGGCCAGGTGCGTACGGATGAGATCGAGTAAATTCATGATGCGGTGGTTGAGCATTCCCAGGAAGGAGTTGTGCGGGTCCCTCGTGTAGAGCGAGGCCACGCGCGCGCCGTAGCGCGCCGCGGTGTCCTCCAGGGCCTGGACGAGCGCGCGGTCGACCTCGTCGCGCATCATGATCTCGTTCACGATCTCGTGCATGCGCGCGTTTTCGCGCCCGAACTCGGGCCAGTCGAACACCGTGGCGGCGAACTCGCGGCAGTAGCCCGCCAGGGTCTTCCGGTACAATGAATCGGCGTCCATCGCGCTCCATTGGAGCGCGCCTGGAGCCTCCCGTCACGCTCTTTTTTGAGCGCCGCGAGGAGCCTCCCATTCCTCGCGGCCTCGACACATTCCTCCATGAAATTCAGAAATTTATTTCCTGTACCGATCCCCGGCAAGGAGAGCACGGACACCCGCCCGCGCGTCCTGGAAAACGCGCGCCTTTAGCGGGCCCGGCGGCGGGACTGCCGGAATCACGGATCCTGCTCCGCGCTTTGTCTATATAAGACCTTGCAGGGATGACTGCATGGTGAGGATTTTACGGTCTTGCAATTTTTCAAAGAGTGCGCATAATTGGGCACGAGTGAATACGGCCGCGATGAGCGATCGCTCAGTTTTGATTTGACATTTCCGGCTCCCATCCCCAGAGTCTACGAAAGGATTCCGATTCTGGTACCGAATGCACCTCGAAGCTCAAGGGAGACCATACCATGACTATGAGCCACCACAAACTGTATCAACTGCTCTGCAGCCCCGCCGCGCTCTCGTTGGCGCTCTGCGCGTTGTGCGCCGTCACGCTTGCCTGCGGGCGCGCGAAGGACGTCCCCGCGTGGGACAAGCCCGTTCTCAAGGTGCTCGACATCAACATCTGGTCCGGCCTCGACTACAAGGGCTACGTGACCATGGGCGAGTACGAGTCGGCCCAGGGACGCGCCCTGCGCTACCGCGCCCTCGTCCGGCAGATCAAGGCGCTCGATGCCGACATCATCGGCGTGCACGAGGCGAACAAGCTCCCCGGCTACATAGACACGCTCGCCGCCGACCTTGACTGCGATGCAGTCTGGCACGTGGGCGTGGGGGGCGTGCGGGCCGGTGTCGTGGGGCTTCCCTGGAACCTTCGCGAGGGGGACGCAATCCTCGCGAAGAGGGGGCTGGGTCTTGAGCCCGTGAAGCGCCTGCAGCTCTCGGGCGGGCCGGTTGGAAATTTCTTTACCTTCCACTTCGAGGACGCCACGCAGATCATAGGCGCGAAGGTGACCGTGAAGGGAAAACCCGTGTACCTCTTCTCTACGCACTGGCACGCCTCGCCGCTGGACGACGCGTCTCTCCGGGCGAAGCTCGCCCAACTCGCGGCGACACGCAAGGCTTCTGTCGAAGAGATAAAATCGGTCCGCGACGAGATCGCGGCCGGCATGGCCTGGCGCATGGACGAGTCGAACAGGACGCTCGCCTTCGTGAAGGAGCTAGCCGGCGCGAACACCGCGCTCCTTTTTGGCGATTTCAACTCGACGATCGACATGCCGGAAATCCAGCAGCTTGATAAAGAAGGATTCGTGAACACCTTCACTGCGATGAACAGGGAGAAAGAAGCGCACACATGGGATCCCCGGCGCAACGAAAACCAGAAGAAGCACTATGCCGCGGCCCCGCCAAATCCCTCACTTATGGAAGAGCTCGACTTCTGGGCCGACCACCAGCAGCGGCGCATCGATCACATATTCATCCGCCAGGGCGCGCAGCAGTCGCTCGCTCCCAGGGCGAGCCGGGTCGTGCTCGACGAACTGGTGGACGGTGTGCACGCGAGCGATCACTTTGGAATCTACACGGAGTTTGACGTAAAATGAGGATCAAGCGCGCACCGGGAACGATGCTTCCGGTGCGTGCGCATTTCCGGGAAGACGGGGAGGTGCTTGCTCCAGCCGTTTTATAATTTATTGGTAATTGTAAAAACGCAATCCCGGTATTTTCCCGAAATGATCGTCATTGGTGATCAATACGGAACCCGTTTCAACTGTACCGGCAGCTATCCAGACATCATTAATCGGCAATGGATTTCCAGATGCTTTTAATGAGTTTTTTATTTCCGCGAATATTTCCGATGTTTCGATTGTGACGTCTAAAATGCTGACAGTGGGCTTTTCAATAAACTTCTGCAGCAATCCCCTGTTCCAGAATTCTTTCTTGCCGCCTTTAAAGCCGGTGTATAATTCTCCCAGGACGATTACGGACAGGTAAACAATATTCGCACCCGATAATACGCTGAGTACTTCTTCATTGCCCCGAAGATAGTTGCTGTACGCGTTCGTATCCAGCAGAATCGTTTTCATTTCCAGTCCGACGCATCGATAGTATTGAAATCCTTTGTTTTTTTATTGAAATCCGCTTCATCCTTTTTTGACCAGCTTCCGAACAAATCCAAAAAATCGTCCCGATGATCATTTGTCGCTTTAGAATGCAATCCCAGGGATTGTTTCAATAACTGTTGTATTGTTTTATTAAGGCTCGTCCCCTGTTTCTTTGCCCTTTCCCTGATGAGGGCATCCATCGAATCATCAAGATTGTGTATTGTTATGGATTTCATGATTACATCCTTATGAACCATTCATTAACCGTTATGGTTCAAGATGTGCACCAACGAATTCAATGTCAAGAA
>CALMJO010000546.1 GCA_937864375.1 uncultured Spirochaetota bacterium | reverse complement strand
GCTTTTCGGCAGATTCCATAATCCTGATCGAGCGGGCGCGCGCTTTTCCGCCCGAGGAAAACGCATCCCTGCAGGCGTTCGCGATGTCGGCCGCCCGCCACGCGGCGAGGACTGCGAAAAGCGGCACGAAGACGACGATCATGAGGCTCGTGATTCCCACGTAGGACAGGGGATTTCCTCCCTCGAGAATTATCGCCCCGGCGATCGCAGCGACCATTAGCAGCAGCATGAAAACGAAGCGGATCATGTCGTATCACCCTATTAATATATGTGCGTGGTCCGTTCCGGGAGCCGCGCGGCCTCGCGGCCGCGCATAGTTATTTCACACAGGATAGGCGCTGTCAAGCAGAACGGGCGAGGCGGGACTGGGACCTGTTATGCCTTCCCCGGGCGCCGCTTCACGCGGGTCTGCGCGCGCTCCGCGGCGCGCTTCTTGTATACCGGGACGACGAGGGACGTGTATGCGTACATGCATACGAGGAATATCGCCATCACCACCGCGACCCAGTAATTGCTGAAAAGCTCCCTGCCGCTGTAGTCCCTGGTGACGTCCGTGAAGATGCCCAGCATCAGGAGGCCGAATACCACGATGACGACAACGGGAATGACGATCCCGAAGGGAACCTTGAAGGAGCGCTCCATGTCCGGCTTTTTTTTGCGGAGCCGGATCACGCACAGCGCGGCGACCACGTAGATGAAGCATTCGAGCGCCGCGGCCATGATGATGACGAAGAAGTACATGTCCGTTAAAAGCGTCGCGAGGCTTATGGCAATCGCGAAGGTTCCCAGGAAGAGGATCGCGACCCACGGCGTTGCGTACAACGGGTGCAGCCTGCTGAACGCGCGCGGCAGGACGTTGTCCCGCCCCATCGCGTAGGCGAAGCGCGAGGTGTTGAGGATGCCCGTGTTGAACGAGGTGAGGGACGCCAGGATGCTCATGACCGCGAAGGTCGCCAGGCCCGCCGCGCCAAAGAGGTTCTTCCCGAACAGGATGTGAGGAATGGGCGTGCCGCTTTCGAGCTGTGCCGTCGTGAGACCCGAATACATGGCGACGATGAACATGCTGTAGGTCACGGAGAGCAGGCCCACCGCCCAGAGCATTCCCTTCCCGATGGTTTTATAGTCGGTGGTCTCCTCGGCCAGCGGCGCAACCCACTCGAAGCCCACGTAGAGAAACACGCCCACGGCAGCGGCCTGCATGACGTTTTCCAGCGTGAATTTCGCGCTCTTCGCCGCCAGGCTGAAATTGATGTCGATGGTGGCGAACGCGTACACTGAAACGCCCACCATGAACGCGACCATCGCATAGGTCATTATGTCCTGCATGAGCCCCGAAAGGAACACGCCCCTGAAGTTGATGGCCATGATGAAGAGAATGAAGACGACCGTCCAGAGCAGCTTGTCGTAGAACGGGTTGATTATTGAAAAGACCGACGAGAGCACGCTCGAGATGAGGTAGCTTTCCGCGCCCACCATGGAAATGCCCAGGAGCACGTAGAACATGCCGATGACGATGGACGTCTTCTCGCTGAAGGCGTGGTGGATGAAGAGCTTGATCCCCGCCGCCGTCGGGTAAAGCGCCGTGAGCTCGGAAAAGCAGAGCGCCGAAAGCAGGCAGAAAAACCCGGCCACGAGGATGGAGATCCACGCGAGCTCCCCCACCAGTATGGTCGCGACCTGGAGGCCCGCGACGTAGCACGAGGTCGCGATGGCCATACCCGTGGACGCGGAAATGACGGTGCGGAGCTTGATAACCTTTTTCAGTTCAGCCATTGCGTCCTCCTTTCTATTTATAGACAAAACTATTCAAAGACGTGTAAGAAAGGGAGATAGGGAGATGACGGGGGATGGAAGAGATTTGGTTTTGATGTGCATCCCGGCAGGGAGCGCTGTCTCCCCGAAAATTCAAACCCAAATCCTTATCTCTTCAATCGCCGTTAATCCTTTATCTCTTCATCTCCCTTTCCGTTGCCTTTGTCGTTGCCCCTACGAATCGGGCCAGATGATCATCGTGATCGCGTCGATGCGGACGATGTCCTCCTGGCTCGCCTTCACGCGGATCTCGCCCTGGAGGTATTTCTGCGACGGGTTCAGGTCGCCCCAGAACATGTCGCAGAGGTCCTCGCTCTTCGCGGTGACGATCACGTCGGGCGTGCCCTTCGCGCCGGGCTCGCAGGAGGTGATTTCCCCCTTCACCACGGTCATCGTGAACTGGTCGCCCGTGTCCTCGGCGTTGAAATGAATGAGCTTGGACCAGTCGCGCTGCATCTTGCGGAGCCGCTTGTTCTCGTTGCACTGGACCGTGTAGTCGGCCAGCGCGTCCATGATTTCCTGGCTGGTAGCCATGCGTCCCTCCTTATAGCGTTAGGCGATATATGTCAGTCGTTTTTCCCCAGTCCCGATTCCTTCGAGAGCTCCTTAACGGAGTCCTCGAGCGCGTTCAGCACGAAGTCCACCTCCTCGGGCGTGATGACGAGAGGCGGCATGAGGCGGCAGATGGACGGGTCGTTGCCGGTGTAGATGGCGATGACGCCGCGCTCGGCCATCTTCCTGGAGAGCCGGGGGCCGATCGACTCGTTGGTGTATTGTAAACCCATCATCAGTCCTTTTTGCCGCACCTCGAGCAGGAGATCGGGATGGTCTTTCAGCAGCCTGTCGAAGCCCGTGCGGAAGCGCGCGCCCATCCTCTGAGCGTTCCCCGCGAGGTCGTGCTTCCGGATGTAGTCGATCGCGGCCAGGCCCACGATACACCCTAAGTCGGACCCCCCAAATGTGGAGAGATGAATGAATGGGTGCGGGATGAAAAAATCCATGATCTCTTCCTTGAAAATGGTTGCGCTGATGGGATAGATCCCGCCGCCCAGGGACTTGGCCACGGTCATGATGTCCGGAACGACGTCCCAGTGCTCGCAGGCGAACATCTTTCCGGTTCGCGCGAAGCCTGTCTGGATCTCGTCCAGGATGAGCATGATCTCGCGCTCATCGCAGAGCGCCCTCACTGCGGCCAGGTAGCCGTCGGGGGGAATGTGGATGCCTCCCTCGCCCTGTATCGTTTCCAGGAGTATGGCCGCGGTGTCGTCGTTCACCTCTGCTTTAAGCGCGTCGATGTCGCCAAAGGGGACGAGCGAGAATCCCGGCATGAGGGGCTGGAACGGCTCCTTGTAGGAATCGCGCCCGATGGCGGATAACGCGAAGCCTGTGTGCCCGTGGTAGCTCTTCTGCGCGGAGACGACGCCCGTCTTCATCGTGTAGCCGCGCGCGATCTTGATGGCCGCGTCGATCGCCTCGCCGCCGCCCACGCCAAAGACGGTACAGGCGAGGTCGCCCGGCGTGATCTCCGCCAACTTTTTCGCGAGGTCGGCCTTCTGCCTTGAGCACAGCAGAAAGACGCCTATGTCGTACTCGTCGAGGGCCTTCCTGAGCGCCTCCACGATCTCGCGGTTGTGGCGGCCCACGTTCATGATCCCGGAGCCGGTCTGGCAGTCTATGTATTTCTTGCCGGTGACGTCCCAGACGCTCGCCCCCTCGCGACGGTCTTCGATAATGTCCAGTCCCACGCTCTTCATCGTGCGCACCTTCATGGGGCTTATGTGCTTCGAAAAATCCGCGAGCGCCTGTTCCTTGATCGCCTTGGGGTCGGTCGCCATGGGTCCTCCTTCGCGGCATGGCCGCGGCGTCTCCGGTTATTTATGTGTTGACTGACTAATATAAGTCATGGGAGGCGGCCGTGTCATTCTTTTTTTCGTCCGGGGTTAAAAAAGCGGGGATGAAGGTTGTTCAACAAGATGCAGGGGTGTGTTGTTTATGCGAAAGGCAGCCGTCTCCCGGGCGAGGGACGCCTAGCAGCGAGTTTTATTTGCCCCTGGCCGGGGTTGCTTAACGCGAGAGGGAGAAAGGCCTTCGCGGCGTGCCAACAGGATGTTGGCCTGCCACCGCCCGCACGGATGCGGAAATCGCGGTGGCCTCTCTCCCTCGTGGCTCCCACTCTCCGCGGCCCTCAAGCGGCGGGCGGCCTGCCGCCCAAACTCGCTCTCGCCGGCTACCGCCGGACTCGCCTCAGGCCGGGCGCAGGCGCAACCTCGTGTTGCGCGCCCGGGTGCGACCATGGATGGTCGCCTGCCCGGGCCAGCCAGGGATGGCTGATTCGCCCGGGCCATTAGTACATCCTGTACGTCTCATTAGGGCGGAAGTGATTTGCCGCCGAAAGGGCGGCCATCAAGTGGCTTAATTCTCGTTCAACATTGCCGTGAATTCCGCTTTCAGTGCAGTTTCCGGCTCCCTGTACTCTCCGTACTCACGACCTTTGCTTAACGACGGCGAATCGAGGAGTATGCAGCCACCAAATAGCTGTCACCCTGAGCTCCGTCGAAGGGCGACCTGAGTACCGGAAGGCATGCCAGTGGATTGCGTCCTCGCACTTCGATTGATAATGCTTCTCATCAATCACAAAGCATTCCTGATGGAGCCCCCTTTGGTAAAGGGGGCGGACCGGAGGTCGGGGGATTTCCCGGGCGACGTGATGAATAGTGGTTGACTTGCGACATTTATAGTGTATTTGGTGACTAAGATACGCAGGCACTCGTTAGGCGAAATAACTTGGTGCAAGAGTAGAATTTTTTCTGCGCGTCATGATGCAAACAGGGTGTAGTTTGCTATGCATCTCCTGCAGCAAGGAAATGACATGCGGTATATTCAGGAGATACTGGGGCGCCAGAGCCCCAAGACGGCCATGATTTATACGCATGTGAGCTCTACGTCGATCGCGAAGATTAAGAATCCGATGGATTCACTTTGAGCCGCTTGCACGAAATGCGTCTATTGCCTCGCATCAGACGATTAGACGAAATTCGTGAGTATACTGTTTTCTGGTTGATTAGGTGAAGTTTTGCGCATAAAAAAAGTTGTACGCAATTGTGGCTTTGCTTAACAATATTGATGCGATATTTTTCTGAAATGCGATCATATAAGTTCTTACAAGGGCGGAATGTAGCGCTTTATCAATGGCAATAGGAAATGAAATGGATAATATCATAATCAGAAATGTCGAGGAAAATGATCTTCATTCGGTTGCTCAATTATATAAAATATTTTGGGGAGATGAACAGTATCCTGAGAAAATGAAGGCTAAATTCAAAGAATTACAGAATAACAATAATTATATTTTTCTATGTGCAACAGTTAATGGTCAAGCTATCGGAACATTGATGGGAATTATTTGCGATGAATTATACGGTGAATGTCGGCCATTTATGGTTATGGAAGATTTAGTTGTACATGATAACTTTCGAAAAATGAAAATTGGAACAAACCTTTTACGCACATTGGAAATGATCGGAAAAGAACGTGGGTGTTGTCAAATTCTTTTTATGACAGAAATGAATCGAACTTCAACAATTTCATTTTATGAGAGTTTGGGATATAATTCAAAGGCAAATGTTGGTTTTAAGAAGAAATTATAAGATACGCCACAACTGCGTACAACAGCGGCTCATGCGCTGCGCCGGAGTACCGGCTTGGGCTGCGCCACATTTTGTTTCGCGCCTGCCTTCGGCCTTGATCGGCGCAAAACAAAACGTCGTATAGCCGCAGAACGTTGGCTGCAATCCTTGGGGCAAAGTACAAAAGACGCGCGCGAAGACCAGGGCCAGAAGTGCAATTCCGATGGAAAATATGCATGTTTGTAAAAAAGCTTTGATATGGAGCATTGTTATTAAATGTCGTCAGCCGAGAGCCATAGGTGAAGACAGCAAACAGGTGAAAGGAAGTAATATGCATAAAAGAGAGGACAAAAACACGCGATATTTCATCGACTTGGAGTTAAAAGAAAAATGTTTCTAAAGTGGGATTTTGGCCGGAGAGATAAGTGTCACAAGAAATGGCCACCCCTTTTCAATAGAGGGTATTTATAACAAGAGGACGGTACCACAAACTCGAAAGAAAAAGTTTAGAGCAAAAACAGTCAAAATGGTACATCAGAAATCCTGTTGTGCACACGCCGAATTTACGGGGGACCTATGCCATTACGCGTAATGCCCGATGAGCGCAAGACGACAATCAAGGACATCGCTCCCTGCGGCATGAACTGCCGTGTCTGTTATGCCACCATGCGGGAGAAAGGAAGCCTCTGCCCTGGTTGCCTTGGCGGGGAAAAGAATAAACCTCAATCGTGCATTTCGTGCCGGATTGTGAATTGCGATCGCCGGCAAAAAGATGCCAAATATTGCTTTTCCTGCGATATTTTCCCCTGTTCGCGATTAAAACAACTGGGTCTTTCCGGAATGTTGGGAAATATGAACAGAAAAAATAAAATTGAGTAGAA
>CALMJO010000545.1 GCA_937864375.1 uncultured Spirochaetota bacterium | reverse complement strand
GTGGCGGAAGAACTCCCGCGCGTTGTCCGGATCCGGATCGGTGAACAGGGTGTTGTTTCCCTGGTAAAGGTGCATGCCTTCTGCGGGCTGTAAGTTAGCGCTCATGGTCGTTCCTCGCTCTACCTTCATCTTTTCTTGATTCCAAAAACCGCGCGCGCCTCGTCGGGCGTCGCGACCTCGCAGCCCAGTGATTCGATTATGCGGGCTGCCATTTCAACAAGCTCGTAGTTGCCCTTCGCCAGGCTTCCGTCGGGCAAGCGCACGTTGTCTTCAAGGCCCACGCGCACGTGGCCGCCGCAGATGACCGCCTGTGCGACCGCGGGCCACTCCTGCACTCCCACGCCGCAGGCCGTGAAATTAGCTCCGGCCGGAAGAGCGCTTACCATGTCGACAAACGTCCCGGGCCTGAACGACGCGCCCCCGCATACGCCCCAGACAAAGTTGAAGTTCACAGGATTTTCAAAGCACCCGCCATTGCTCAGGTAGTGATAATTCTCGAGTCCCGCCATCGAGTAGCATTCAAGTTCCGGCTTCACGCCGCTGTCGCGCATGAGGCGCGCGAACTCTGCAACCTTTTCCAGCCGGTTCTCGAAGGTGTAGTCGCCCAGGACCTCGCCGGTCTTCCGGTTTACCGCGGCGAAGTTCATGGTCGCCATGTTGAGC
Organism: uncultured Spirochaetota bacterium; assembly: GCA_937864375.1. Lineage (GTDB taxonomy): Bacteria > Spirochaetota > UBA4802 > UBA4802 > UBA5368 > FW300-bin19. Next base: position 2,721 of record CALMJO010000545.1, on the reverse strand, counting down.
GAGGCCATTTCCGGTTTGATGAGGGCGATCTGCTCCATCCGCTGTTCGAAGGTCGCCCCCGCTCCCAGGGCCGAGGTGCAGTTGACGATGAGCCCCGGGCATTTTTCACCTATCCTGTCATACGCCTCGCGGATCCTTTCCACCCTCGTCGAGTTCGTTCCGTCGTCTTCCCGTGCGTGAACGTGCACCATGGCCGCTCCCGCCTTCTGCGCCAGCGCAGCCGATTCCGCAAGCTCTGCCGGAGTGTACGGAACGGCCGGATTCTGCGACTTCTGGGTCGCCGATCCAACAAGGGCGCAGGTGATGATTACTTTTCGTGACATTGCAATGCTCCATAATTAATCTGATCAGGGTGCGGAAGCGCGGGGAGCGCGGCGTATTGCCGCGTTATTCCCCGCACTTCCACAAGCACGCCTAGTTCGAATCCGACTTTGCGTACATGGCCTCGATCTCTTTCGAATACATCTCCTGGATGACCTTCCTGCGCACCTTGAGCGTATTGGTAAGCTCTCCGGTCTCCTTGGAGAATTCACGCTTGAGCACCGTGTAATACTTGACGGTTTCCACCTTGCCCAGGCGCGCGTTCCGCTCCTGCACGGCCTCGTCGAGGAGCCTTCTGAATTCCATGCTGTCCAGCAGCTGCGCGGGCGACGAGAACTGGATCCCCTTTGCCGTCGCCATGTGCTTCGCGATTTCCAGGTCTATGTTGAACAGAGCGGTCAGGTACTTCCTCCTGTCGCCTATCACCACCGCCTGCGTGAAAAGCGGATTCTCCTTGAAGATGGACTCTATCTTCTGCGGCGCGATGTTCTTCCCGCCCGCGGTTATGATGAGGTCCTTCTTGCGGTCCGTGATGTACAGCAATCCGCGCTCGTCGAATTTTCCAATGTCGCCGGTCATGAAATACCCGTCCGCGGTGAACGCCTTCTTGGATTCCTCCGGCATGTTGTAGTATCCCTTGAATACGAACGAGCCCTTGACCAGGATCTCCCCGTCCTCGGCGATCTTGATGTCCAGACCCGGCAGGGGCCTGCCCACCGAACCGGGGGAGAAGTCATCGAGATTGCTGAGCGTTCCGCCGCCGACGGTTTCGGACATGCCCCATCCCTCGAGAACGAATATCCCGGCCGCATTGAAGAAGTTCACGATCTCGCGCGCTATGGGTGCTCCCGCGGCGCACATCCAGCGTATTCTCCCGCCAAGCGCATGCTGGAGTTTTTTAAAGACGAGCGCGTACGCCAGCTTGTGCTTGAGCTTGAGTCCGAGCGGCACCGGCTGCTTTTTCTCCTTGCATACGCTCACCTGGTCTCCCACCCTCTGCGCCCACGCGAAAAGCTTCTGGACGACCGGCGGCTTCTGGCTCACCTGGAGCTGCATCTTCTGGTAAATCTTTTCGAGCACGCGGGGAACGGCGAAAAGGATGGTAGGCTTCTTCGACTGGATGTCTTCCACCAGCGTTTCCATGGTGCCCGCCATGTGCTTGGTGATCCCCTTGTACATCGCGTACAGGTGAACCGGCACACGCTCGAATATATGGCTCAGGGGCAGGAAACCGACGACATTGTCGGTGTCGTATCCATACGACGGTTTGACCGCATCCAATGCCAGGATGTTCGCCAGGAGGGTTCCATGTGGAATCATGACGCCCTTGGGGACGCCCGTGGTACCGGATGTGTACTGCAGAAGGGCCAGGTCGTCGGGACTCACCTCGTCCGCCAGTTTTTCGAACAGGGCGGGGTCCTGTGAGTGCTTTGCGTTACCGCGCTCCATGAGCGCCCCAAACGTTATAACGAGCCCTCCGTCGGCAAGCTTTGCCTTGTCGTCGATGATCACTATAGCCTTGAGAGCCGGGCAGTTTTTCAACGCCGCGCGCGCTTTTCCCAGCTGTACGGCGTTTTCAACGACGATGACTTTCGCGCCCGAATTTTTGAGGATCACCTCGACCTCTTCCTCGTTCACGGTCGCGTAGATCCCGTACATGCATGCGCCAATCCCGAGTCCTCCCATGTCGGAGTAAATCCACTCGAGCCTGTTCTCGGAAAGTATCGCGATCATGTCTCCCCGGCGCACGCCCAGCTCGTAAAACCCGAGTCCTGCCGCGCGGGACCGCTCGTAGTACTGGGTCCACGTCGCAGTCTCCCACGTGTTCCCAATCCGCTTCTCTACCGCCAGGCGGTTCCCGAACTGCTTCACCCTGTTGCGAAAAACCTGGTTAATCGTCTTTTCCATTACATTCCCCCGTAATTTTGATTGATAAATCAGTCATTTGCATCATAAGCGCACTCAACCGCCATGCAGCGCCATTCGTATGTCCATTTCCCTGTGCATCATCGTCTCCCATCGCCCGTCGGCGTCCAGCCTTTCGACAATTGCGGTCATATCCCGTTCCCCGGTTTCAAAGATTCCGAACGTCAGCTCCGACGGGCTGCCCAGGTACAGGCTGCCGGGATTGAAAAGCAATGTGCCGTCAACCCATTCCACCATCGCCTTATGCGTATGCCCGAACAGTAGTATCCCCGCGCCCGCGTTCCGAGCCAGCCCCGCGAACTTCCGGTAATGACGGTCGCGGGCTGCACCGTCCTGGTAAGGATTGACGTCCTCCTGGTGCCCGTGCAGCAGGAGCATCGAAACGCGCCCGGCCACGAGGAGATGCTTCTCGGGGAGCCCAGGTATACGATCCTCGTTACCCGCGACACCGTAAAACGCGATGCCGCAGTCCTT
>CALMJO010000544.1 GCA_937864375.1 uncultured Spirochaetota bacterium | reverse complement strand
GTCGCCGACTTCACCGTGTTCTCATTTCACGCGGTAAAGAACCTTACCACGGCCGAGGGCGGTGCGGTGCTCTTTGGCGCGCTCCCCGGGCCCGACCCGGGCGAGATTTACCGGCGGCTTTCACTGCTCTCGCTGCACGGCCAGGACAGGGACGCGCTCGCCAAGCAGAAGGCGGGCGGGTGGCGCTACACGATCGAATTGCCGGGATTCAAATACAACATGACGGACATCCAGGCCGCCATGGGGCTGGTTCAGCTTTCCCGCTACGAGCGCGAGATCATGCCGCGGCGCAGGGATCTCTTCGCCCTGTATTCCGAACTCCTGGGAAGGGACGCGAGGCTCACCCTGCCCGAACCGGCTGCAGGCGGATCGGAAAGCTCTTATCACCTGTATCCGTTGCGGATCAGGGACGCCGGTGAAGCGCAGAGAGACGAGATCATCCGGAAAATGGCCGCGAAGGGCATTGCATGCAACGTGCATTACGTCCCGGTGGTAATGCATCCGGCCTATACCAGGATGGGATATCGAATGGCCGATTATCCCCATTGCCGCGACGCGTGCGGAAACGAGATCAGCCTTCCCCTGTACTCGCGCCTCGCGGAAGAGGACGCGCGCCGCGTGGCCGGCGCGCTGCTGTCGGTGCTGTAAGCGCTGTTTCAGCTTCGCGACGAGCATCCCGCCCGGGAATACACACCATGCGTTGATGAATCCGGCGCCTTTTCGTTCATGAGGCGTCTCCCTCTATTCCCATTCGCTTCATCACCTTCGCCTTGTTCTTTGCGCCCATCTTCGCAAGGAAGGGCCATATGCAGAGCACGAGTCCGGGCCATATGGTCACGATTTTTGAGAAGACGCCCGTCGATGCGGGCACGTAGACCTCGGCCCTGCGCCGGGTGATGGCGCGCAGCACCGCAAGGGCGACGTCGCGCGGAGGCTGCGGGGGATTGAGGAAGGTGAGGGGGGAGCCGCCGTGCGTAGCCTCGAAGCGGAGCATGGGGGTGTCCACCGAATCGGGAAACACGGTACCCACGTGAACGTTGAAGGGCTTCATTTCAAGGTTCAGCGTGAGGCCCAGTCCGCGCAGCGCGTACTTGGTTGCCGCGTACACGGCGCTGTTCGTTTCGGGCACAATCCCGGCCATGGACGATATCGTGATGATCGATCCCCCGCCTGCCTCGATCATCGCGGGCGCCACTTCGCGTATCACGTTGAGCGCCCCCATGAGGTTGACCTGTACCTGGCGCTCTATATCCGCGGGGCGGGCCTGGGCGAACGGGCCGGGTACGATAATGCCGGCGGTATTGACGAGTATGTCTATCCGGCCGAGCTTTGCCTTCACCGACTTGACCAGACGCGCGACATCGGCACGCCTGGTAACGTCGCATGCGTGGAGAAAGGCCGCGGAGCCCGCTGCCTTGACCGCGTCCTTGAGTCCTGCGGCGTTCACGTCGGTGAGCGCGAGGCGAACCCCGTGCCGGAGGAGAAGCGCTGCGGTTTCGCGGGCGATTCCGCCCGCTGCGCCGGTGATGAGGACGACCTTTCCGTCGAGTGATTTCATGGCGTTATCTCCGACCGGTACTGTGCCGTCAAATGGATAAACCTTGGTTATCCATGGATAACAGGCTAGACGAAGCGTAATGCTTTGTCAAGCGGGGGAGATGAGGAGATTCTTTACAAGGAGGCCAAATTGTATTCGACACTCTCGTTATTGTGCCTATGATTGATTGCGGTTTGTGATGGGGAAAAAAATACCAGCTACAGGGGTGGTTCCGATCGACCGTGTCGATGAGGCACAGCGCTGGGTTCCCGCGCCTTCCGGAGGAAGTGCGCGGTCGCGCGGAAGAATGCGCGGGTTTATCCGCTCCCGCGGAAGCATGTTCTTCTCAACGGGAATACCAAAAGGCCTTGCGACCTTCTGCTACCGATCTGCCAGGCGTCTCGATCTCACCGGGCATTCGATCTTTATTACGCGCGGTGTCGTAAAACGGGGCAAAGGCAGGATCGTGCTCGGGGCGTCGGTACGCACGCTGGAATGGGGAGTGGGCCACCTGATTATGATCCCCCGGGAGATCAGGTATGCCCACACGATGGACCTCCGCAGAGGAGACGAGGCGCATTCATTCAGGACAATAGAGCTTGTCGCGCTGGGGGCGCTGATGCGCCTCGCGTGGCCGCGCAGGAGCATGGAAAATCTGACCTCACTGGCCGCGCAGGTGCTCGCACGCGGATGGAAGACCGATGGAAGTGAGCGCGTTCGCCCCGCAAATACCGGCAGGGAACCAAAAAAGCACTGAGCCGGATGTACCGGTAGACCGGGCTGGTCGATGGCGCATTAATATAAGAAGCCCGGATATCGCTATCCGGGCTTGTGAGGGTCGATTTAATATACGGTTATATTAAAGATACTTGAACCGCCCTGGGTCCCCTGTCGCTCTTTTCAATGGTGAACTGAACTTCGGCGCCTTCGGGAAGGGTCTTGAAGCCTTCGCCGATGATGCTTGAATGATGAACGAAATAATCGCGTCCGTCCGTTGCAGAGATGAAGCCATAGCCTTTCTGATCGTTAAACCACTTTACTTTGCCCTGAGACATGCTGTTTACTCCTGAGATTTTTTGGGAGAGACTCCCTTATGGAAAAGTCAGAAACTCTGTGATGAAGGTTACCCTGATTAGGCGAGGTAAAACTGCATGAAGACTTTATGATCTTATCCACTCGCGGACACACTACTGGCTGTCCCCGGTTTGTCAACAAAAATAATAATTTAAATATACGGTTTCTGACAGGTGCATACAGCTGCAAGAGGTATAGTATTATCTAAAATACTTGATCAATGCCCGCTTTGTGCGTATCTTGATAAATCACGCGGGAGGATCTCATGGAATGGAATATATCCCGAAAGCAGGTATTGAAACTGGCGCTCCTGGGACTGGCTGCGGCGATCACCGGAAGGAGGGTGCTCATGGCGAGGAAGCGGTTTGAAGTCGAGAAGTCCGACGACGAGTGGAGAGCGCTGCTCACCCCGGAACAGTATAACGTGCTGCGTCGACACGGTACCGAGCATCCCGGCTCATGCGCCCTGACTTCCGAGCACCGTGAGGGGACGTTTTATTGCGCGGGATGCCGCCAGCTTCTTTTCGAGAGCGGGACAAAATTCGACAGCGGTACCGGGTGGCCAAGCTTCTTTGAACCGGTTCCGGGCGCCGTGGAGACATCGGTGGATTTTGATCTCATCTATCCGCGCACCGAGGTGCATTGCAGCCGGTGCGGCGGTCACCTGGGACACGTTTTTGACGACGGCCCCGCTCCCACGGGAAAGAGGTACTGCATGAACGGCGTGGCGATGATCTTCAAGCCGCGGTGACGGTGACGGTATGAAAACAATAGTGATGATGGCGGTGGTGCTTATGGCTGCGATGGCGGCGGGCTATTCGAATGAAAACCGGGCGGCTGAGGCGCGCGCCTATTTTGCCGGCGGGTGCTTCTGGTGCGTGGAGCATGACATGAAGAAGGTTCCGGGCGTAAAGGAGGTCGTGTCGGGCTACGCGGGGGGACATGTCCTTAATCCAACATACGAGGAAGTAACGTCGGGAACAACGGGGCACCGGGAAGCGGTGATGGTGGTCTATGATCCCGGGGTGGTCAGTTACCGTGAGATCATCGACAGGTTCTGGCGCCTCATTGACCCGTTCGATGCGGGCGGTCAGTTCTGCGACCGGGGCTTCCAGTATACGGTCGCGGTTTTCGTCCAGGACGAGCAGGAAAAAGCCCAGGCGGAGGCGAGCAGGGCAGGTGCAGAGGAAGCGCTTGGAAAAGGAGCGTTCGCCGTACAGATACTGCCGTACCTGAATTTCTTTCCCGCGGAGGATTATCACCAGGATTTTTCGAAGGAAAATCCCATCTGGTACAGACAATACCGTAATGCGTGCGGCCGGGACCGCCGGGTGGACTCGCTGTGGAAGCGGGAATAACCCCCCGGGGAGCTGCCCCGGCGGGAGCCTGAAGATAGTCCATGCGCCCCGGCGTCAGTCGAGGTCCTGGATTTTCTGGAGGTCCGACTTTTTCCCCAGGAAAATGAGCGTCGAATTCTCGGGAATGACGTCATTGGCGGTGGGCGCTATCTTCATGTTCTCCCATTCGGGAGCGTCGGCTTTCCAGTTGCGGTCCCCCTGGCCGTACTTGATGCCCAGTATCTGGCACTGGAAGCGCGCGCCTATCTGGAGGTCGCGGATGTTCTTCCCCGTGAAGCTTTTGGGCGGATGAATGTTCATCACGACGTACTCCCCGGCAAGGGGGATGTAATCGAGGACGTTGCGCATGGACAGGGTCTTCCCGGCCCTCGTAGCAGCGTCGCGGTCGGGGTACACGATGTCGAACACGTTCATCTGCTCGAGAAGCCGGCAGTGATTGTCCGAGGAGGCGCGCACGATGAGTGATTTCGCGCCCAGGTCCCGGAGGGTCATGGTGACGAGAATGTTCGTGTCGATCGTTCCAATCGCGACGACCACGCCGTCAAAGTCCTTCACCGAAAGCTTTTCAAGGAGAAACCTGTCCGTCGCATCGCCCGTGAGGGAATGGTCCAGGTAGTCGCGCGCCTTCTGGAGATGCTCGGCTACGCAGTCCAGGCCGGTGACTTTCGTGCCGTACTCCCTGAGGCTCTTCGCGATATGCGCTCCAAAATTATTCAGCCCTATTACCAGCACTTTCTTCATAGTTGCCTCCCCATTCCCGTGGCGCGCCAGGCGCGCCGGAATCCCATGATGTTCTATCACTGCATATTCTACCAGACGATGGCGCGGGCGATCAAGGTATTTTTATGGATTGTTAACGCCGGGAGCCTGCGTGATATTCCGGCGCGGCCGGCCGCGCCGGCGCCATGATGCCGAATAACGGGCCTGCGGCTCAGAAGATCCGGGCTCTAACACGAAAACAGGCATTGTTTTAGGTAAATGCTCAGTATAACCACGAATGGACGCGAATTGACACTAATGTCAAATTCGTGTTCATTGGTGTTCATTCGTGGTTCACCAAAAACATGATTGTCCAAAGTTTCATTCTTTCCGGGTGACGGCCCGCCGTCATGCTGAACTTACATGAATTGGGTGCGCGTCGGCGAAGCCAGTTGCCCCTGCTGACGCACTTTTCCCGCAGTGCGAGCGTATGAATCCGGGCCGACAAGCTGATCGGCCCCCCATGCCTTGCCGCGAGGATCGGAATCTATACCGGGCCGGTTGAATCGGGACCGGCTGTTCCCGTGGCGCCGTTATTGTTTACGTGCGGCACCTGGCTTTGCGGCTCACGAAAAACTGCAATTTGCCGCGAGCCACGGTACGGGTCCGGGGGCTTGCGGTCTTTTCATGAATAGCGCTTCTCGAGCGCATCGACCGCGGCCTTTGACTCAGCGAGACCGGCGCCCATGTACCACCAGCTGAGCGTGAGGCGGTAATTGACGTACGATACGCCGATCGAAGTGGGCTTCCAAGAGGGGAGCCCGGGATCGTGCGCGAATTCCAGTTGGAGCCCGGCGAAGAGCTTCTTGTTCGCCGCGAGCTGTACAGGGTCGATTCCCCCGCCGATCGATTTCAACGATTTCCATGGTATGGTGTAGAGCGTATACCTGAAACCGGTGCCGAACGAGATCCCCTCGGCCGAGGCGCGGAACATGACAGGGGGTCTTGCGAGGTACAGGAGCATCTGCGCCGCGATGGCGCCGCCGCAGCCCGCGAAAAAGAAAAGGAACAGGTAATACACAGTCCTGGAGCCCGTCTTGACCTGGAAGGCGGGAAACACCGAATGGAAAAACCCGATATCCAGCCCCGCCAGGCAGAACGAGGTACCGGCCAGGAAAAGAAGAAAGAGCGGGATACGTGAAAGCCTGATCTCATATACGCCGTCAAGGACCATTGCGAACGCACCTCCGGTTGAAATAATATGCAGTAGTATACCGGAAAGAGACCGCCTTCAACCACAATTTCTCCGTCGGCCGGGCATCGCCGTCACACGCGTAAAAAGAAAGCAAAGTATATTCTTGACCCTTCATGAAAATGGGGTACATTGGTATCACGAGTCCGCCGGAAGCGGCAATTACCGTCAATCCAAGGGGTCCCATATATGAAGGAACACGCACACGGGATACGATTAGCAGCCATGGTACTCTGCGTGGCAATCGCCTGCGCCGGGGGAATATACTGCGGTTCGAAGGTCGAGGTGCTTGAATACGCGGAGTGCATCGGGCCCGCCAATGCCGCGAAAATACCCTCCGCGGCCAATACGCAATGGACCGCGTTTGAGCGCGGCACCGAAAGCAGGCTCGCGATACTTCTTACCGAGCCTGACTCCGCATGGCTCGCGCTGGCGCACGGCCTGCGCTCGATGGGCATTCCCTTCACGGTGACGCGCGACTGGCAGAGGGCTCTGCGCCACCGCTGCGTGCTGGTCTATCCCATGATCACCGGCAGGCTCCTTGACGCGGAGGCGCTCAAGGAGCTCGCGGTTTTCGCGCGCGAGAAGGGCACGCTCATAGGCGTAGGCGTGCTCGGCGGCGGTTTGAACGAGCTTTTTGGATTCAAGGAAGCCATCGAATCCAACAAGCGCTTCATGGTGAAATTCAATACGTTCGACGCGCCGGAGGAAGAGAGCGTTCCGGTGGGGAGCAAGGCGAACAGCGTGGGAACGTACGGGTATTCGGAGCCGAGCGCGGAACGGCTCGCCGACTTTCCGGACGGAACGGCGGCGCTCCTCTCGCGGAAGTTTCCCGGCGGGCGGGCGTACGCGGTGGGTGTCGACCTGGGCGGACTGATGGGAGTCGGGTTCAACAGCCGCGCCGAGGATTTTCCAGGTAAGCTCAGGAACAAGTATCAGCCCGTCATCGACGTGTGGCTTAAATGGCTTAAAAGCGTCTATCGCTCCTCCGAACCGGGCCGCGTGCTGGTGGGAACGGTGCCGGACGGCCGCGCGGTCCCGATCATGATCACCCATGACGTAGACTATGAAAAATCGATTCCCAACTCCATCGAATATGCGAAAGCGGAGGCAGAGGCCGGGATCAAGGCCACCTATTTTGTGCAGCCCAAGTATATAAGGGATCACAACGACGTGGCGTACTTCGGCAAGGAAGCCGTGGAGGCGGTGAAAAAGCTGAACGAAATGGGCATGGAAATCGCGAGCCATTCCATCAGCCACTCGAAGCAGTTTGCGCAATTCCCGCTTGGGAGCGGGAGCGAGAACTACCCCGATTACCGTCCCTTCGTGAGAAACCAGTATGAAACCGACGGGGGGACCCTGTTCGGGGAGCTGCGCGTGAGCAAGTTCCTCCTCGAGTGCCTCTGCACCTCGCCGCCGGTAATCTCGTTCAGGCCGGGAGAGCTCAGGAAACCGGATGCGCTCGCGCAGGCGCTCGTCGCGTCCGGTTACAGGTACTGCAGCGTCTCGACCGCCAACCACAGCCTGACGCACCTGCCGTTTCGCATAAACCGAGACAGGGCATCGCTCATCGAAACGGACATGTACGAGTTCCCGGTGACGATAGAGGACGAGGAGCTGCCCGAAATGGACAAACGGTTCGATGAGGCGAACGACGTGACGGGGAAGATCGCCCGCAACGGCGGGATTTGCGTGGTGCTCATCCATCCGAACGTGCTCGATCATAAGCTGCGGTTCATGAAACGCTTCATAGACGCATGGAAGGGAAAGGCGTGGTTCGGGACCATGAAGGATTACGGCTCCTGGTGGGCGGCGCGTGATCGCGTGGAAATCGATACGAAAAGGACAGGCGGGGCGCTCAGCGTCGAGCTCGATGTACCGGTCGCGATGACGGATCTCACCATCATCGTTCCCCCGGGTTCCAGGTTTGCCGCCGCCCAGCCGGCCGCGATTACGGTAAAGCAGGAGGGAGAAAAGCTCGTCCTTCGCGGGCAGATCGAGGGACGAATCTCGCTTTCACTGGCCGGGGTCGCGGAATAGGACTCGGATTTTTTACTTGATCTGGACCGGAAGATATGCTTACTTGAACAAGGAATAATTCATCCACACGGAGGCAGCATTTTATGAAAAAGCTCATTATCGCCTGCATACTGGTGTGTGCGACGTACGGCATTGCGAGCGCACAGGACATAAAGGGTTACAAGGTTTTCAGCCTGGGCGACGATTTTGAAAAGGTCTACACCCAGGTACGTGAGACCTTCAGCGGCATCGACATCGCCACCGACGGGCAGCCGGGCGGCGGAACGCGGCTTTTCGTGAAGACGAGCACCGAGAGCGTGGGATTTTACTTCAACAGGGAATACGTGCTGTGCAGGATTGTCGTGGAGACGCGAATCGACGACGATTATTATTCGAAGCTCATGGAGCACATCAAGCAGAAGTACGGCGCTCCCAAAACGGAAAGCAATACACCGAGCAAGCCGAATGTCTGGTCCTCGGGGAGCAGGTCCCTTACGGTGTATACTCCGTTCGGGAAATCCGTGACCGTAGTCTACGCCGACCTCGCGCTGCAGGAAGTCGACAAGAAGCCCTTTCCGCCCCTTCGCGTCGATGTAAAGAGCTATTGATTCTTTGTTGGGATCTGGAAGGATTCCCCTTATGCAGATGCAAGCCCGGCGATTGATGCCGGGCTTTTATTTGTGCAACGAAAACCGCCTGCTCTGCAGGTGGTTCCAAAAAGCTTCAGCTATGAGTGGAAATAAAAGCCTCCTCGGTTAGTATGGATACGGCAACCAACCGAAACCATATTA
>CALMJO010000543.1 GCA_937864375.1 uncultured Spirochaetota bacterium | reverse complement strand
CCCCGATCTCTACAATCCCCCTATCCCCCTTGAAAGGCGCCGGGGCAGATGGCTTCGACCGGGAACCCGGTACGGCGAGCCAAAAATTTGATCGAGGTCCGATTGGCGCTTCGAAAAACGATGCTGGTCCCGGCAACGCCCTTCATGGGGGATGATGAGATAAAGGATTAACGGCGATGGAAGAGATAGAGACAGGGAATGTACGGCGTAGGATCGGTACGCATTCCTCCGACAACGAGTCGAACCCCAATCCTTTGCCTTTATCCCCCCGATCTCTACAATCCCCCTATCCCCCTTGAAAGGCGCCGGGGCAGATGGCTTTGAATATGAACAGGTCCGGTGAGGTGAAAATTTTGTCGGGGACCGACAAATTATATTTGATTTTCACGCTTTTTTATGGTCAACTACGCTACCAAATAAGCGGACAGGTGGAGCCATGAAGGTACTCATAGTCGAGGAAGACCAGTTTCTCCAGAGCGCCCTCCGGAAGATATTCGCGAAGCAGGGCTTCGAGGTGCTGGTACGCACGGGCGGTGATGATGCCCTGCGCACCATCTCCGAGGAAAAGGTCCGCATCGTCGTGAGCGACTGGGTGCTCCCCGGGCCGGGTCTGGACGGGCTGGGCCTGTGCCGCCGCGTCCGGAAGCTCCGACTTCCGCGCTACGTCTACATGATTCTCATCACCGCCAAGACCCGGAAGAGGGACGTCATCGAGGCCCTTGACGCGGGCGCCGACGACTACATCACCAAGCCCTTCGAGGAAGAGGAGCTCGCCGCCCGCGTGCGCGCGGGCATCCGCATCATCGAGCTCGAAAACAAGCTCATCAACAACCAGAAAAAGCTCATGCGGCTCGCCAAGGAAGATCCGCTCACAAGGATCCTCAACAGGCGCGCGCTCTTCGACGAGATCCTCCGCGAGATCAGCCGCTCGTCGCGGGAAAACTCACCCTTCGCCACCGTCCTCGTGGACGCCGACAACTTCAAGGCCATCAACGAGATCCACGGACAGCTCGCGGGCGACCTGGCGCTGGTCGAGTTCGCGAAGCGCATTAGGGAAAGCTGCCGTGAATACGACCTCATTGGACGCTACGGCGGGGAGGAGTTCCTCATCTTCCTTCCCAAGACGGACAGGGAAGGCTCGGTGGTGGTATCCGAGCGCATCCGCACCGCGATCAACGCCGGCCCCATGGTCTTTGGCGACGCGAGCATCAACCTCACGGCGAGCGTCGGGGTGTGCCCCTATTCCTTCGCCTCGGAGGGACGGGGGAGGGTGGCGAACGAGCAGCTCATGGACGAGCTCATAAAGAAGACCGATTACGCGCTCTACCTCGCCAAGCGCGAGGGCAAGAACCGCGTGGTGATGTACAGGCCCGAGATGGACCGGGAAATGGAACAATAATCCGGCCGGACGGCCAATTTTAGCCCCGTCCCACCAAAAATCCTTTACAAAAAACAATCCGCATTTATGGTGATATGGATTTCGACTCCGCCGGATGCGGGTCCGCGTCGGCGGATAGCACTATTATGTATTGGAACCGGAGGTCTGGGGAATGCTCAAGGAGTATAAAACGAAGGACATACGCAATGTAGCCATCATCGGCCACGGCAGCACCGGCAAATCGACTCTTTTCGACGCGATGCTTCTCATCGGGGGCAAGATCGACAAGATAGGAAATCCCAAGGACGGAACGCTCACCTCGGACTTCGACGACGAGGAAAAGCTCAGGCAGATGTCGATCCGCAGCGCCCTCGGGTTTGTCGAGATGGACGATGTCAAGATCAACATAATCGATACTCCCGGCATGTCGGACTTCATAGGCGAGGCGCGGGCCGCGCTCCAGACCGCCGAGGCGGCCATCCTGGTCGTTGACGCGGTCGACGGCGTCCAGATCGAAACGGAAAAAGCCTGGCGCTACCTGAACGAGCTCAAGATTCCCCGGATCATCTTCATCAACCGCATGGACAAGGAGCGCGCGAGCTACGACAAGACGATCGAAAACATCACCGTGAATCTCAAGGCCAAGGTAGCTCCGCTGTGCATTCCCATCGGGGAGGCCGACGGGCTCAAGGGCATAATAGACCTCATCGCGATGAAGGCGATGATCCCCAAGCCGGACGGAAAGACCATCGCGGTAACCGACATACCCGCCGAATTCAAGGACGCCGCCGAGCTCCAGCAGACCGTGCTCGTAGAGCAGGCCGCCGAGGGCGAAGACGCGCTCATCGAGAAGTTCCTGGACGGCAATCCCCTCACGGTCGAGGAGATCAGGCGCGGCATGAAGGCCCAGCTGGGCGAGGCGAAGATCCACCCGGTGGTGTGCGGTTCCCCGCTCAAGCTTGTGGGCATCAAGAATTTATTGAACGTGATCAGGGACTTCGTTCCCGCGCCGCGCGAGGGCGCGTCGTTCAAGGGCCATCCGGCCGGCGACGCCAGGACGGAAAAGAGCGTCGTCATGAAGCCGGACCAGCCGCTGGGCGCCGTGATATGGAAGACATACATCGACCAGTACGCGGGCCGCTTCAACTACATCAAGGTCATCTCAGGCGAGCTTCTGCCGGACACCGAGGTCGCGAACGCGACCAGGAACACGCGCGAGCGCATCGGGAAGATCTACACCATGATCGGCAGCAAGCAGGTCGACATGCCCAAGATCACCTGCGGGGACATTGGCGTCGTCGTGAAGCTGGAGAGGACGAACACCCTTGACACGCTGTGCGACGCGAAGTCCGCCGTGGTGCTTCCCATCATAAAGCTCCCGCACCCGGTATTCTCCCACGCGATCGAGGCCGTGAAGAAGGGCGACGAGGACAAGATCGGCCAGTTCCTCACAAAGATAACGGACGAGAATCCCACCATCACCTACCAGTTCAACGCGGAGACGAGGCAGTCGGTGCTCTCCGGGATGGGGGAGATGCAGCTCGATATCATTTTAAAGACGCTCAAGGAAAAGAACAAGCTGGAGGTGGTGACCCACGAGCCGCGCGTCGCCTACCGGGAGACCATCACCAGGAAGGCCGAAGCCCAGTACAAGCACAAGAAGCAGACCGGCGGCCACGGCCAGTACGGCGACGTGAGCATCCGCGTGGAGCCTCTTGCGCGCGGCGGCGGGTTCGAGTTCGTGAACTCGATCGTGGGCGGCGTCATCCCCAAGCAGTACATCCCCGGCTGTGAAAAGGGCTTCAAGGAAGGCATGGAGGAGGGAGTGCTCGCGCGCTTCCCCGTTGTCGACGTGAAGGTGGACCTGTTCTTTGGCTCCTACCACGACGTGGACTCCTCCGAAATGTCGTTCAAGATCGCGGCGCGCAGCGCGCTTAAAAAGGCCATGGAGGCGGCGGGGCCCATGCTCCTGGAGCCCGTCATGGAGGTGGACGTATACGTCGACAAGGACTTCATGGGCGACATTCTGAACGACATCAACGGCAGGCGCGGCCGGGTCCTGGGCATGGGCACCAAGGACGAAAACGACTCGAGCGGCGTTTCGGTGGTGAAGGCTCAGGTTCCGCTTGCGGAAATGCTCCGCTATTCCATCGACCTTCGCGCGATGACCTCCGGCAAGGCGACCTTCGAGATGCAATTTTCGCACTACGATCCCATCTCCGGGAAAATAGCGGAGAAGGTGATCGAGGAAAGGAAGAAGCTCATGGAAGAAGAATCAAAGTAAGCGAATTCGCAATTTCTATATTGAGGGACCGCCCGCGAGGGCGGTCCTTCCTGTTAATCGGCCCCCGAGACTTCCGCAGCGCATGCCGGCAGCAGGTCCGGTAAGTTGAAGCGTATACCGTGGACCGATCTGCTCATTGCTGGACCAGGCTTGTCCCGCAGGCGCCTTTCAAGGGGGATGGAAGAGATAAAGGATCAACGGCGATTGAAGAGATAGGACAGGGATTGATGCAGTGAGGAAAGGGGGCGTGTACCTCTTTCGATAATCGAACCCCAATCCTTCGCCGTTATCTCCTCCAGCTCTTCAATCCCCACATCTCCCATGAGGGGCGCCCGGGCAGATGGCCTCGAACGGGAACAAATCCGGCGGATAGAAAATATTGTCGAGGTCGCTGATGCTCCATGAAAGACCAGGCTCGTCCCGCAGGCGCCCTTCAAGGGGATGGAAGAGATAAAGGATCAACGGCGATTGAAGAGATAGGACAGGGATTAATGCGGTGAGGAAAGGGGGCGTGTACCTCTTTCAATAATCGAACCCCAACCCTTTGCCGTTATCTCCTCCATCTCTTCAATCCCCACATCTCCCATGAAAGGCGCAATCACGGACGGCTTCCAACGGAGGGGCGCGCCTTGAAAAATTTCCACCTCACGATAAAACTCACTTGAGATTCCGGCATACCATTGCATATACTTGCGCACGATTCGCGCGATTCCGGGAGTACGGGGCGTTCCTGCATGAATATCTTTCTTTTCGAGGACAGGTACAGCAATAATTTCTACCCCCTCAGCCTCACGCGGCCGGTATGGGACCTGCGCTCCGGGTGCTTCTCCCTGAGGGAGCGGTGGGAGATGTTCATTGGAAGGCACCGCCCCGATGCGCCGATTGGCTTTTTCACGCGCGAGGAGCTTGTTCCCTGGTACAGGGAAGAGAACCCGGGACTGCGCATCAACGAGTGGGATGACGCGCGCGCCGGGGAGACTGTGCTCTGCATCAATTGCGCCGCTGTTCCGGACGAGGCCGTTTTTGCGATTCCTCCGGGCACCGTGTGGACGCGGCGCGGCCAGGTGACGGCCTGTCTCTTATACACATCTGACGCTGCCGACGAATAGAGAGGTGT